>NZ_JAVUPQ010000020.1:0-58182 GCF_032029835.1 Escherichia sp. AM3
CGCCCGTTTTCACCTTACTTCCGGTTACGCCACCAGCCGACAATCGCTGCGGTAATAATTCCCGCCAGGATCGGTGCCGCCAGGTCGTGCCAGAAAGTCATGGCAAACTGCGCGAGCGTCATATAGCCGCCTTGTTGTAATGACAACATTTTGCGGCTATTCTTGAAGTGTCTGGTTTCAAGATTAGCCCCCGTTCTGTTGTCAGGTTGTACCTCTCAACGTGCGGGGGTTTTCTCTTTCCAGCAACCAATGCCACCAGGGATAAAGCCCCCGCAACATTGCGCCTCACCGGATAACGCCGGCTTGGTGTGGATACTACGACTCAATTCATCTTCACTTCATCCCTGAAATGTTTGCAATGAAGAGTGCATTCCGGTTTTTCAACAGCTGTTACAGTCGTTTCATGAGTGCTCTGGATGATGCTTCCAGCTCGGGTTGCCAATATTTACTTGTGGAAGAGATAAAGACAAAAATGGCCGCAGGCTGTTACCCCTGCGGCCGGTTTCGGGCGCATATTGCCATCACGGCAGCCTGACGCCCGTTTTCACCTTACTTCCGGTTACGCCACCAGCCGACAATCGCTGCGGTAATAATTCCCGCCAGGATCGGTGCTGCCAGGTCGTGCCAGAAAGTCATGGCAAACTGCGCGAGCGTCATATAGCCGCCTTGTTGTAATGACAACATTTTGCGGCTATTCTTGAAGTGTCTGGTTTCAAGATTAGCCCCCGTTCTGTTGTCAGGTTTTACCTCTCAACGTGCGGGGGTTTTCTCTTTCCAGCAACCAATGCCACCAGGGATAAAGCCCCCGCAACATTGCGCCTCACCGGATAATTCCGGCTTGGTGTGGATACTACTTCTCAATTCATCTTCACTTCATCCCTGAAATGTTTGCAATAAAGAGTACATTCCGGCTTTTCAACAGCTGTTGCAGTGGTTTCGTGCAGGTTGTGGTACAGGCTCGCAATTCTGATTAACGAGCTGTCCAGGTAGTATGAAGAAATACAATAAGCAGGAATTTATCTTATCTCCCCCGATTTCCGTCATCGGAGGAGATATAACTGTCAGGCAAATATCGTCATCAAATAGGCGGCAAACAGTGCCAGATGCGCTGCGCCATTGAGCACGTTAGTACGTCCGGTGGAGAAGGAGATATGGCACAGCACTAAAGAGGCCACCATCACCACCATTTCTGGCGCACCAAGTGCAAACTGTAATTCGTTACCCGTCATAAAGGCAATTAGCGTGACGACAGGTACGGTAAGCGAAATGGTTGCTAACACTGAACCAAAGAACAGATTCATCGCGCGCTGGACCTGGTTGTTCAACACTGCTTTTAACGCACCTAAACCTTCCGGCGACAGAATCAACAGAGCCACCAGGAAGCCAGTAAAGGCGACAGGGGCATTCATGCTGTCGAGCAATGTCTCCAGCGGGCTGGCATTCATTTTGGTGACTGCAATAACGGCAATCAGATGGATAATCAACCAGATAGCATGCCACACGCTGCTATGGGCAGACGGTTTACCGTGATGCGGGTCGTCGTCATCACTGTCATCTTCGTGCTCGTAGACAAACAAACTTTGATGCGTTTTGGTCTGGATCAGCAAAAATACGCCATACATTGCCGCAGAAATTAATGCTACCAGTAACGCCTGACCGGTTGAAAAATTCGCCGCAGGCAGAGCCATTGGAAATACCAGTACGATTATCGCCAGGGGGAACAGCGCAATTAAATACTGCTTGATACCAAACAGATTCATATATTGGGTGGCAAACTTACGACCGCCCAACAATAATGAAAAGCCAACCAGCCCACCGGTAACAATCATAATGATTGAATAGAGCGTATCACGCATTAGCGTTGGCGCGGCGTCGCCGGTTGCCATTAAAGCTGAAATCAAACTGACTTCAAGAATAACCACTGAAAGGCTAAGAATAAGCGAACCGTAAGGTTCTCCCAGGCGATGGGCTAATACGTCCGCATGACGGACAACACTAAAGGCGCTACTTAAAATACCAATAAGCGCAAGAAGATTGATGGCAATGACCACTGGTAGTGTCTGGCTGCTTCCCCACAGGAACAGCACTACCAGCGCCAGAACCGGGAAAATAAGCGAAGTCTCCTTGTGGCGGGTTTTTACCGCCTCTTGAGCATTTGACATTATGGTTATCCCTTTGCAGATGAATTTATCGAAAATGTAAAAAATAGGTAGGAAAAATAACAGAAAGTGTCTGGATATCGGTAACATTTTACGAATTTTTACCCCACTGTCGATTTTTTACTCATTGGGACATAAAAATAAGTATTACGTTTAGACAATGTTTGTTTTAGCGTTTCTTAAGAACAGTCTGACATGAAAATTCTTATGTTTTGGCAAGAGTAGATATTGTTGACCACACTTAATGTTCAACTTTGTAAAAGGAGTCAACGATGCCGTATAAAACGAAAAGCGATCTGCCGGAAAGCGTAAAGCACGTTCTACCGTCTCACGCCCAGGATATCTATAAAGAAGCGTTCAACAGCGCGTGGGATCAATATAAAGATAAAGAGGATCGGCGTGATGACGCCAGTCGCGAAGAAACCGCGCATAAAGTGGCCTGGGCTGCTGTGAAGCATGAATATGCCAAAGGGGATGATGATAAATGGCATAAAAAATCGTAAAACCGGTAGCTTAGTTAAAGCTATTCGTGCGGTGTTGCCTTGCAAGTGGTCCGTGGATTGCATATTGTCCCGTTAGTGGTTTCAAAATGAGCAGTAAAAATGTCCGGAAGACACCAAAAAGTTGTCACAGGGAAGTATGCAGTGGCGGAGGTGTAAGGTGATAACGCGTGATTTCTTGATGAATGCCGATTGTAAAACGGCATTTGGTGCCATTGAAGAATCACTCTTATGGTCAGCAGAGCAACGGGCGGCTTCGCTGGCGGCGACGCTGGCTTGTCGACCTGATGAGGGACCGGTGTGGATCTTCGGTTATGGATCGTTGATGTGGAATCCGGCACTGGAGTTTACCGAGTCGTGCACCGGTACACTGGTTGGATGGCATCGCGCGTTTTGCCTGCGCCTGACCGCCGGGCGCGGGACTGCGCACCAGCCGGGACGGATGCTTGCACTGAAAGAGGGCGGACGCACTACAGGCGTCGCCTATCGACTGCCAGAAGAGACGCTGGAGCAGGAACTAACCCTGTTGTGGAAGCGCGAGATGATTACCGGCTGTTATCTGCCAACCTGGTGTCAGCTTGATCTTGATGATGGATGCACAGTAAACGCCATTGTGTTTATTATGGACCCGCGACATCCAGAATATGAATCTGACACTCGCGCTCAGGTCATCGCGCCGTTGATTGCGGCGGCGAGCGGTCCGCTGGGAACCAACGCACAATACCTGTTTTCACTGGAACAGGAGCTTATCAAACTGGGAATGCAGGACGATGGGCTGAATGATTTGCTGGTATCGGTAAAAAAACTGCTGGCGGAGAATTATCCGGATGGTGTGTTACGGCCGGGATTCGCCTGAGTAAACTTCCCTCATAGTGGGGCGTCAGACGCCCCCTCAAACATTAAAATGTGAGCACTTTATCGGCTGACAGCGTCCATTGCGCCAGTTCCACAAGAGTACCGATTTCCACCCCATCAATAAGAGGAAGTGTGCTAATCCCGCGCCCGTCGGTACAGGTTTTGCACAATTTCACCGGTACATTCTGAGCGGTAAGGATCTCCAGCATTTGCTGAATGTTGTAGCCTTCCCCTGGTTTTTGCCCGCGCAACCCGGCTGTGACCGCATCAGACATGAGGAACAGACGCAGATCCAGATTGCTCTCCTGCTCTCGTAACGCAATGGCCAGCCGCAAGCTGTTAAACAAGGATTCGCTCCCGTAAGGTGCGCCATTGGCAACGATCACGATTTTTTGCATTATTTACTCCTGTATTCAGGGAATTAGACACTCATCTTCTATCTTACTGCTTCTGCAGCGTCTGACCAATCGGTCACATTTTTAAGGATTTTCCTGAAAGCGCGAGAAAATACGACAAAAGTTGCCAGTAATCGTTATTCTTAAAGGCTATGGTTTTTCATTTTTTACCGGAAGTTACCGACGTTTTGAGCCGTTTCGTTCCTCGCATTATTTCGTTTTATTTACTCTTGCTGGCGGCAGGCGGTACAGCTAACGCACAATCTACCTTCGAGCAAAAAGCGGCAAATCCCTTTGATAATAACAATGATGGTCTGCCGGATTTAGGCATGGCACCTGAAAATCATGATGGGGAAAAACACTTTGCTGAAATTGTGAAAGATTTCGGCGAAACCAGTATGAATGATAACGGGCTGGATACTGGCGAGCAGGCAAAAGCTTTCGCATTGGGAAAAGTCCGCGACGCGCTTAGTCAACAGGTTAATCAGCACGTAGAGTCCTGGCTATCACCGTGGGGAAATGCCAGTGTTGATGTCAAAGTGGATAACGAAGGTCATTTTACCGGCAGTCGTGGAAGCTGGTTTGTGCCGTTACAAGATAATGATCGTTATCTCACCTGGAGCCAGCTTGGTCTTACTCAGCAGGATGATGGGTTGGTGAGCAATGTGGGCGTTGGGCAACGCTGGGCGCGCGGCAACTGGCTGGTGGGTTATAACACTTTTTATGACAACTTGCTGGACGAAAATCTTCAGCGAGCGGGCTTTGGTGCCGAAGCGTGGGGCGAATATTTGCGACTATCGGCAAACTTTTATCAGCCATTTGCTGCATGGCATGAACAGACAGCCACGCAGGAACAACGGATGGCGCGCGGGTACGACCTGACAGCCCGGGTGCGCATGCCGTTCTATCAACACCTCAATACCAGTGTCAGCGTAGAACAGTATTTTGGTGATCGTGTTGATTTGTTTAACTCTGGTACGGGTTATCACAATCCCGTCGCGTTGAGTCTGGGATTAAATTACACCCCTGTGCCATTAGTCACTGTGACGGCCCAGCATAAACAGGGTGAAAGTGGCGAGAATCAAAATAACCTCGGGCTGAATCTTAATTACCGCTTTGGTGTACCGCTCAAAAAACAACTTTCTGCGGGCGAGGTTGCCGAAAGTCAGTCGTTACGTGGTAGTCGCTATGATAATCCGCAGCGAAATAATCTACCGACTCTTGAGTACCGACAGCGAAAAACGTTAACGGTGTTTCTGGCGACACCGCCGTGGGATCTAAAACCTGGCGAAACAGTGCCGCTGAAATTACAAATCCGCAGTCGTTACGGTATTCGGCAACTGATTTGGCAGGGCGATACGCAGATATTAAGTTTGACGCCAGGCGCACAAGCCAACAGCGCGGAGGGCTGGACGCTGATCATGCCTGACTGGCAGAACGGGGAAGGGGCGAGCAATCACTGGCGATTGTCGGTGGTGGTGGAAGATAACCAGGGGCAGCGTGTCTCCTCCAATGAGATCACGCTAACGCTTGTCGAACCGTTCGACGCATTGTCAAACGACGAACTGCGCTGGGAACCGTAATCAGAAAATGCGCTCCTGATGCACCCATACCGCTGCTTCCACGCGAGACTTGAGCTTCATTTTCTTCAGCATGTGCTTGACGTGCACTTTTACTGTGCTTTCGGTGATATCCAGGCGGCGGGCAATCATCTTGTTCGGCAAACCCTGGGCAATCAGCTTGAGAATATCGCGCTCGCGTGGGGTTAACTGGTTAACATCGCGCTCAGTAGTGGCACGGTTAGCGCGCAAGCTGGCGGCCAGAACAGGCGTTAATGCTTCGCTTAATACCATTTCGCCAGCAGCTGCCTGATGCAATGCTTTCAGCAGATCTTCCGGTTCCATATCTTTTAACAGATAGCCATCCGCGCCGCGTTTCAGTGCGGTGACCACATCTTCTTCATGGTTAGAGACGCTGAATACCACAATGCGCCCTGAGAGGGACTTTTCGCGCAGTTTATCCAGCGTTTCCAGACCGTTCATGCCGGGCATATTGAGATCTAACAGGATCAGATCGGGATCAAGAGACTCCGCCAGTTCAATACCCTGTTCGCCATTACTCGCTTCGCCAACCACGGTGATATCTGGTGCCATACTGATAAGCTGTTTTACGCCAGTTCGCAGCATCGGGTGATCGTCAATCAGCAGGATAGTAGCCGGTTCCTGATTACTCATGGGTATCTCCTTGGACGTCTGTGAAAGTTTTTTCGGGAATAAAGGTGACCACCACTTCGGTGCCACCTGATTCACGACGGCGGACGCGGCAATCGCCTCGTAAACTTTGCGCACGGTCGCGCATTATTATCATGCCGTAGTGATTGCTGCGGATGGCATTTTCAGGCACGCCGCAGCCGTTATCCTGGACGGTCAGTTTGACCTGATTATCGTTTTGCGCCACCGTCACCACGACCTCACTCGCTTGCGAATGTTTGAGGGCGTTACTTAATGCCTCACGGGCAATTTGCAACAAGTGGATTGCCTGATGTGAAGGCACCAGACGAGGCGGCAATTGATAATCCAGCTTCACCGGGAAGCCAAATTTGGCGCTGTACTCTTCGCAACTCGCTTCCAGCGCCGGACGTAATCCAGGCTCGGTGAGCTGCAAGCGGAATGTGGTGAGCAATTCACGCAACTGCGCCCAGGATGCATTCAGTTCGTTACGGATCTGACTTAACAGTTCGCGGCTGCTTTCTGGCAGCGCATCGCCCTGCATCTGTAAACAACTCACCTGCATCTTCATGCAAGAGAGAGATTGGGCAATAGAATCATGCAGTTCGCGCGCAATGGTGGCACGCTCTTCCATCACGATCAACTGTTGCTGACGTTCCTGATGCCGATCCAGCGCCAGCGTGGCGGTGAGTTGTTCAACCAGGGTATCCACCAGTTGTTGTTGATCATGGCTAAGATGACGCCCCTGCGGTAGGGTCGCCAGCAAAATACCGTACTGCGTATGTGAGTCAGCCAGCCGCCACTTCAGGGTTGTGCCGCGATCGCCAACGGGTAATACGCCGCGCGGGCAGAGCTGGCAGCCTTTATCATCACAAGTCATATCTGGCTGGCAGGTAAACTCCTGATGATTCTCTTCATCATCAGTGTCATACACCCGCAATTCGATATCACGTAGCAGGGTTAAATTCTGTAAGCCGTTGAGTACAGGTGACAGGCGTTCACACAGCGGGGCGCGGGAATGCAAACGGCGGTTAGCCTGCCATAAAAAAGAGAGGATCTGATTTTTATGCTCCAGCCCGGCGGTTTTCTCCTGAACCCGCTGCTCAAGTACGGCATAACTTTCGGCCAGTTCTGCAGACATATTGTTCAATGCAGTTCCAAGCATCGCCATTTCGTTGCGCCCGCTGATGTTCGCGCGTTGGGTAAAATCGCGATGACTGACGGCACTCGCCATTGCCAGCAGTTGCCGCCACGGTTGTAGCAGTCGCGCCCGCAACCAGATAATAGTGAACACCAGTAAAAGTGCCATAAATACCGCCATTACCCGATGGACCAGTACCACTGTCTCAATGCGCATTTCCGTGGTGCGGTCAAAACCAGATACCAGCTGATCAAGCCCGGCAACAAACTGGCTGACATCCGCTGACACCGTTTCGCGGTTTTGTGCACGCATCAGTGCAGGGATCAGTTCATTACGCCAGTAATCTTGTAAACCCTGTAATTGCGCCAGTTGTCCGTCTCGTTCTGCTGCTCGAGTCAACTCGGCGCTAAATGCCGTTTGTTCCATCTCTTTAATTAAGGGCTTGTCTTTCTCGCTTAATGGCACTGCTGCCAACAGACGGTAACTTTGCATGCGCAGCGATCCCGCTTTGTTGATCGCATGGGCGCTGCCCTGAACGCCTTGCACCAGCCAGCCAGAAACCGCCATCCCTGCCAGTCCAATAGCAGTAGAAAGCAACACAATAAGCGCAACCTGATTAACCAGGGTGAGCGGAGAGAGACAACGTTTAAGCATGTAAACCTCTTCCTTCAGGCTTTAAATGAGCAATAACCTTAATGAATGTGACGATACATTCTGGAATGGCAGTATTCTCGGCTATTGGCTGAAGTATACCCATACCCGGAAAGAGTTACTCCTTATTTGCCGTGTGGTTAGTCGCTTTACATCGGTAAGGGTAGGAATTTTACAGCACCGTGAAAAATCTCATAATTTTTATGAAATCACTGTACTCACTATGGGTAATGATAAATATCAATAATAGATAAAGTTATCTTATCGTTTGATTTACATCAAATTGCCTTTAGCTCCAGACACTAAGGTGGCAGACATCGAAACGAGTATCAGAGGTGTCTATGAGTCACTCATCCGCCCCCGAAAGGGCTACTGGAGCTGTCATTACAGATTGGCGACCGGAAGATCCTGCGTTCTGGCAACAACGCGGTCAACGTATTGCCAGCCGCAACCTGTGGATTTCCGTTCCCTGTCTGCTGCTGGCGTTTTGCGTATGGATGTTGTTCAGCGCTGTTGCGGTGAACTTACCGAAAGTCGGTTTTAATTTTACGACCGATCAGCTATTTATGTTGACTGCGCTGCCTTCGGTTTCTGGCGCGTTATTACGTGTTCCATACTCCTTTATGGTTCCTATCTTCGGTGGTCGTCGCTGGACGGCGTTCAGCACCGGTATTCTGATTATTCCTTGCGTCTGGCTGGGTTTTGCCGTGCAGGATACCTCCACGCCTTATAGCGTCTTCATCATCATCTCTCTGCTATGCGGCTTTGCTGGCGCGAACTTCGCATCCAGTATGGCAAACATCAGCTTCTTCTTTCCGAAACAGAAGCAGGGTGGCGCGCTGGGTCTGAATGGTGGTCTGGGAAACATGGGCGTCAGCGTCATGCAGTTGGTTGCTCCGCTGGTGGTATCACTGTCGATTTTCGCAGTATTTGGTAGCCAGGGCGTCAAACAGCCGGATGGGACTGAGCTGTATCTGGCGAATGCGTCCTGGATATGGGTGCCGTTCCTTGCCATCTTCACCATTGCGGCGTGGTTTGGCATGAACGATCTTGCTACCTCGAAAGCCTCCATCAAGGAGCAGTTGCCGGTACTCAAACGGGGTCATCTGTGGATTATGAGCCTGCTGTATCTGGCAACCTTCGGCTCCTTCATCGGCTTCTCCGCGGGCTTTGCAATGCTGTCAAAAACGCAGTTCCCGGATGTTCAGATTCTGCAATACGCTTTCTTCGGGCCGTTTATTGGTGCGCTGGCGCGTTCTGCAGGTGGTGCATTATCTGACCGTCTGGGCGGAACTCGTGTCACGCTGGTGAACTTTATTCTGATGGCGATTTTCAGCGGCCTGCTGTTCCTGACCTTACCGACTGACGGGCAGGGCGGAAGCTTCATGGCGTTCTTCGCGGTCTTCCTGGCGCTGTTCCTGACAGCTGGGCTGGGTAGTGGTTCCACTTTCCAGATGATTTCAGTGATCTTCCGTAAACTGACAATGGATCGCGTGAAAGCAGAAGGGGGTTCTGACGAACGTGCGATGCGTGAAGCGGCAACCGACACGGCGGCGGCGCTGGGTTTCATCTCTGCGATTGGCGCGATTGGTGGCTTCTTTATCCCGAAAGCGTTTGGTAGCTCGCTGGCATTAACGGGTTCGCCAGTCGGCGCAATGAAGGTATTTTTGATTTTCTATATCGCCTGCGTAGTGATTACCTGGGCGGTATATGGTCGGCATTCTAAAAAATAAACCGTTACTCGTCATACTTCGGGTTACATGTGCTGCGGCTGCGTTCATTCACCCCAGTCACTTACTTTAGTAAGCTCCTGGGATTCATTCACTTGCCGCCTTCCTGTAAACCGAATTATATAGAGTAAAATATTTGATTATCCTTTGCGCGGCATGATGTCGCGCTTTTTTTATGCGTTATTTAGTTACAACATACTAATGTTATATGGTTTATTTCGCCGGATTTCATTAAGAGCCATTAATATGTTACCCATGGGGAATACTCCTTAATACCCATCTGCATAAAAATCTTAATAGTTTAAATAACTACAGGTATAAAACGTCTTAATTTACAGTATGTTATGTGGTGGCTGTTAATTATCCTAAAGGGGTATCTTAGGAATTTACTTTATTTTTCATCCCCATCACTCTTGATCGTTATCAATTCCCACGCTGTTTCAGAGCGTTACCTTGCCCTTAAACATTAGCAATGTCGATTTATCAGAGGGCCGACAGGCTCCCACAGGAGAAAACCGATGAGTAAATTCCTGGACCGGTTTCGCTACTTCAAACAGAAGGGTGAAACCTTTGCCGATGGGCATGGCCAGCTTCTCAATACCAACCGTGACTGGGAGGATGGATATCGCCAGCGTTGGCAGCATGACAAAATCGTCCGCTCTACCCACGGGGTAAACTGCACCGGCTCCTGCAGCTGGAAAATCTACGTCAAAAACGGTCTGGTCACCTGGGAAACCCAGCAGACTGACTATCCGCGTACCCGTCCGGATCTGCCAAACCATGAACCTCGCGGCTGCCCGCGCGGTGCCAGCTACTCCTGGTATCTTTACAGTGCCAACCGCCTGAAATACCCGATGATGCGCAAACGCCTGATGAAAATGTGGCGTGAAGCGAAGGCGCTGCATAGCGATCCGGTTGAGGCATGGGCTTCTATCATTGAAGACGCCGATAAAGCGAAAAGCTTTAAGCAGGCGCGTGGACGCGGTGGATTTGTTCGTTCTTCCTGGCAGGAGGTGAACGAACTGATCGCCGCATCTAACGTTTACACCATCAAAAACTACGGCCCGGACCGTGTTGCTGGTTTCTCGCCAATTCCGGCAATGTCGATGGTTTCTTACGCATCGGGTGCACGCTATCTCTCGCTGATTGGCGGTACTTGCTTAAGCTTCTACGACTGGTACTGCGACCTGCCTCCTGCGTCTCCGCAAACCTGGGGCGAGCAAACTGACGTACCGGAATCTGCTGACTGGTATAACTCCAGCTACATCATCGCCTGGGGTTCAAACGTGCCGCAGACGCGTACCCCGGATGCTCACTTCTTTACTGAAGTGCGTTACAAAGGCACCAAAACTGTTGCCGTCACACCAGACTACGCTGAAATCGCCAAACTGTGCGATCTGTGGCTGGCACCGAAACAGGGCACCGATGCGGCAATGGCGCTGGCGATGGGCCACGTAATGCTGCGTGAATTCCACCTCGACAACCCAAGCCAGTATTTCACCGACTATGTGCGTCGCTACACCGACATGCCGATGCTGGTGATGCTGGAAGAACGCGACGGTTACTACGCTGCAGGTCGTATGTTGCGCGCTGCTGATCTGGTTGATGCGCTGGGCCAGGAAAACAATCCGGAATGGAAAACTGTCGCCTTTAATACCAATGGCGAAATGGTTGCGCCGAACGGTTCTATTGGCTTCCGCTGGGGCGAGAAGGGCAAATGGAATCTTGAGCAGCGCGACGGCAAAACTGGCGAAGAAACCGAGCTGCAACTGAGCCTGCTGGGTAGCCAGGATGAGATCGCTGAGGTAGGCTTCCCGTACTTTGGTGGCGACGGCACGGAACACTTCAACAAAGTGGAACTGGAAAACGTGCTGCTGCACAAACTGCCGGTGAAACGCCTGCAACTGGCTGATGGCAGCACCGCCCTGGTGACCACCGTTTATGATCTGACGCTGGCAAACTACGGTCTGGAACGTGGCCTGAACGACGTTAACTGTGCAACCAGCTATGACGATGTGAAAGCTTATACCCCGGCCTGGGCCGAGCAGATTACCGGCGTTTCTCGCAGCCAGATTATTCGCATCGCCCGTGAATTTGCCGATAACGCTGATAAAACGCACGGTCGTTCGATGATTATCGTCGGTGCGGGGCTGAACCACTGGTATCACCTCGATATGAACTATCGTGGTCTGATCAACATGCTGATTTTCTGCGGCTGTGTCGGTCAGAGCGGGGGCGGCTGGGCGCACTATGTAGGTCAGGAAAAACTGCGTCCGCAAACCGGCTGGCAGCCGCTGGCGTTTGCCCTTGACTGGCAGCGTCCGGCGCGTCACATGAACAGCACTTCTTATTTCTATAACCACTCCAGCCAGTGGCGTTATGAAACCGTCACGGCGGAAGAGTTGCTGTCACCGATGGCGGACAAATCCCGCTATACCGGACACTTGATCGACTTTAACGTCCGTGCGGAACGCATGGGCTGGCTGCCGTCTGCACCGCAGTTAGGCACTAACCCGCTGACTATCGCTGGCGAAGCGGAAAAAGCCGGGATGAATCCGGTGGACTATACGGTGAAATCCCTGAAAGAGGGTTCCATCCGTTTTGCGGCAGAACAACCAGAAAACGGTAAAAACCACCCGCGCAACCTGTTCATCTGGCGTTCTAACCTGCTCGGTTCTTCCGGTAAAGGTCATGAGTTTATGCTCAAGTACCTGCTGGGGACGGAGCACGGTATCCAGGGTAAAGATCTGGGGCAACAGGGCGGCGTGAAGCCGGAAGAAGTGGACTGGCAGGACAATGGTCTGGAAGGCAAGCTGGATCTGGTGGTTACGCTGGACTTCCGTCTGTCGAGCACCTGTCTCTATTCCGACATCATTTTGCCGACGGCGACCTGGTACGAAAAAGACGACATGAATACTTCGGATATGCATCCGTTTATTCACCCGCTGTCTGCGGCGGTCGATCCGGCCTGGGAAGCGAAAAGCGACTGGGAAATCTACAAAGCCATCGCGAAGAAATTCTCCGAAGTGTGCGTCGGCCATCTGGGTAAAGAAACCGACATCGTCACGCTGCCTATCCAGCATGACTCTGCCGCTGAACTGGCGCAGCCGCTGGATGTGAAAGACTGGAAAAAAGGCGAATGCGACCTGATCCCAGGCAAAACTGCACCGCACATTATGGTCGTAGAGCGCGATTATCCGGCAACTTACGAACGCTTTACTTCTATCGGCCCGCTGATGGAGAAAATCGGTAACGGCGGTAAAGGGATTGCCTGGAACACCCAGAGCGAGATGGATCTGCTGCGTAAGCTCAACTACACCAAAGCGGAAGGTCCGGCGAAAGGCCAGCCGATGCTGAACACCGCAATTGATGCGGCAGAGATGATCCTGACACTGGCACCGGAAACCAACGGTCAGGTAGCCGTGAAAGCCTGGGCTGCCCTGAGCGAATTTACCGGTCGTGACCATACGCATCTGGCGCTGAATAAAGAAGACGAGAAGATCCGCTTCCGCGATATTCAGGCACAGCCGCGCAAAATTATCTCCAGCCCGACCTGGTCTGGTCTGGAAGATGAACACGTTTCTTACAACGCCGGTTACACCAACGTTCACGAGCTGATCCCATGGCGTACGCTCTCTGGTCGTCAGCAACTGTATCAGGATCACCAGTGGATGCGTGATTTCGGTGAAAGCCTGCTGGTTTATCGTCCGCCGATCGACACCCGTTCGGTGAAAGAAGTGATAGGCCAGAAATCCAACGGCAACCCGGAAAAAGCGCTCAACTTCCTGACGCCGCACCAGAAGTGGGGTATCCACTCCACCTACAGCGACAACCTGCTGATGCTGACTTTAGGTCGCGGTGGTCCGGTGGTCTGGTTGAGTGAAGCCGATGCCAAAGATCTGGGTATCGCCGATAACGACTGGATTGAAGTATTCAACAGCAACGGTGCTCTGACTGCCCGTGCGGTTGTCAGCCAGCGTGTTCCGGCAGGGATGACCATGATGTACCACGCGCAGGAACGTATCGTTAACCTGCCTGGTTCGGAAATTACCCAACAGCGTGGTGGTATCCATAACTCGGTCACCCGTATCACGCCGAAACCGACGCATATGATCGGCGGCTATGCCCATCTGGCATACGGCTTTAACTACTACGGCACCGTAGGTTCTAACCGCGATGAGTTTGTTGTAGTGCGTAAGATGAAGAACATTGACTGGTTAGATGGCGAAGGCAATGACCAGGTACAGGAGAGCGTAAAATGAAAATTCGTTCACAAGTCGGCATGGTGCTGAATCTCGATAAGTGCATCGGCTGCCACACCTGTTCAGTTACCTGTAAAAACGTCTGGACCAGCCGTGAAGGCGTGGAATACGCGTGGTTCAACAACGTGGAAACCAAGCCGGGTCAGGGCTTCCCGACTGACTGGGAAAACCAGGAAAAATACAAAGGCGGCTGGATCCGTAAAATCAATGGCAAACTGCAGCCGCGCATGGGTAACCGCGCCATGCTGCTGGGTAAAATCTTCGCTAACCCGCATCTGCCGGGGATCGACGATTATTACGAGCCGTTCGATTTTGATTATCAGAACCTGCATACCGCGCCGGAAGGCAGCAAATCGCAGCCGATTGCCCGTCCGCGTTCGCTGATTACCGGGGAACGGATGGCGAAAATCGAAAAAGGGCCGAACTGGGAAGATGACCTGGGTGGTGAGTTTGACAAACTGGCGAAAGACAAGAACTTCGACAACATCCAGAAGGCGATGTATAGCCAGTTCGAAAACACCTTTATGATGTATTTGCCGCGCCTGTGCGAACACTGCCTGAACCCGGCATGTGTGGCGACCTGCCCGAGCGGTGCGATTTACAAGCGTGAAGAAGATGGCATCGTCCTGATCGACCAGGATAAATGCCGTGGCTGGCGTATGTGCATCACCGGATGCCCGTACAAAAAAATCTACTTCAACTGGAAGAGCGGTAAGTCTGAGAAGTGCATCTTCTGCTATCCGCGTATTGAAGCGGGTCAGCCGACCGTGTGCTCAGAAACCTGTGTCGGTCGTATCCGTTATCTTGGCGTGCTGCTGTACGATGCCGACGCGATTGAACGTGCAGCCAGCACCGAGAACGAGAAAGATCTTTACCAGCGTCAGCTGGAGGTGTTCCTCGATCCGAACGATCCGAAAGTCATCGAGCAGGCGATTAAAGACGGTATTCCGCTGAGCGTTATTGAAGCCGCACAGCAGTCGCCGGTTTATAAAATGGCAATGGAATGGAAACTGGCGCTGCCGCTGCATCCAGAATATCGCACACTGCCGATGGTCTGGTACGTGCCGCCTCTGTCTCCGATTCAGTCTGCAGCAGACGCGGGTGAGCTGGGTAGCAACGGCATTCTGCCAGACGTCGAAAGCTTGCGTATTCCGGTACAGTATCTGGCGAATCTGCTGACCGCCGGTGATACCAAACCGGTACTGCGCGCACTGAAACGTATGCTGGCGATGCGTCATTACAAACGTGCTGAAACCGTTGACGGTAAAGTTGATACCCGTGCGCTGGAAGAGGTCGGTCTGACCGAAGCCCAGGCACAGGAGATGTACCGTTATCTGGCGATTGCTAACTACGAAGATCGCTTTGTGGTGCCGAGTAGTCATCGTGAACTGGCACGGGAAGCCTTCCCGGAGAAAAATGGCTGCGGCTTTACCTTTGGTGATGGCTGCCACGGTTCAGATACCAAATTCAATCTGTTCAACAGCCGTCGTATCGATGCCATCGATGTGACCAGCAAAACGGAGCCGCATCCATGATCGAACTCGTGATTGTATCGCGTCTCCTTGAATATCCGGATGCTGCCTTATGGCAGCATCAACAAGAGATGTTTGAGGCGATTGCTGCGTCGAAAAATCTGTCGAAAGAAGATGCCCATGCGCTGGGCATTTTCCTGCGCGATTTAACGGCGATGGATCCGCTCGATGCCCAGGCCCAGTACAGCGAACTGTTCGACCGTGGCCGCGCCACGTCACTGTTGCTATTTGAACATGTTCACGGTGAATCCCGTGACCGCGGCCAGGCGATGGTGGACCTGCTGGCGCAGTACGAGCAGCACGGTTTGCAGTTAAACAGCCGCGAATTACCGGACCATCTGCCGCTGTATCTGGAGTACCTGTCGCAGCTGCCGCAAAGCGAAGCCGTGGAAGGTTTGAAAGATATCGCGCCGATTCTGGCATTGCTGAGCGCGCGTCTGCAACAGCGTGAAAGCCGTTATGCCGTGATGTTTGATCTGCTGCTGAAATTGGCCAATACCGCTATCGAAAGCGACAAAGTGGCGGAAAAAATTGCCGACGAAGCGCGCGATGATACGCCGCAGGCGCTGGATGCTGTCTGGGAAGAAGAGCAGGTTAAATTCTTTGCTGACAAAGGCTGCGGTGATTCAGCAATCACTGCTCATCAGCGTCGCTTTGCCGGTGCCGTCGCGCCGCAATATCTGAATATCACCACCGGAGGACAGCACTAATGCAATTCCTGAATATGTTCTTCTTTGATATCTACCCGTACATAGCCGGGGCGGTCTTCCTGATTGGTAGCTGGCTGCGTTATGACTACGGGCAGTACACCTGGCGCGCGGCGTCCAGCCAGATGCTGGATCGCAAAGGGATGAACCTGGCGTCGAACCTGTTCCATATCGGTATTCTGGGGATTTTTGTTGGTCACTTCTTCGGTATGCTGACGCCGCACTGGATGTATGAAGCCTGGCTGCCGATTGAAGTGAAACAGAAAATGGCGATGTTTGCTGGTGGTGCCAGCGGCGTGCTGTGTCTGATTGGCGGCGTGCTGTTGCTGAAGCGTCGTCTGTTCAGCCCACGCGTGCGTGCAACCACTACCGGAGCGGATATCCTGATCCTGTCGCTGCTCGTTATCCAGTGCGCGCTGGGCCTGTTGACCATTCCGTTCTCCGCTCAGCATATGGACGGTAGCGAGATGATGAAACTGGTTGGCTGGGCGCAGTCGGTGGTGACCTTCCACGGTGGCGCTTCTCAACACCTCGATGGTGTGGCGTTTATCTTCCGTCTGCACCTGGTGTTGGGGATGACGTTATTCCTGCTGTTCCCGTTCTCGCGTCTGGTGCACATCTGGAGCGTACCGGTGGAGTATCTGACACGTAAGTATCAGTTGGTGCGCGCTCGTCACTAAGCGAATTTTAGTTCACATAGACCCTGCTTCGGCGGGGTTTTTTTATGGGCACGGTGCGGGGTGAGTTGTCGGATGCGCTTCGCTTATCCGACCTACAGGGGAGGATATTGTAGGTCCGGTAAACGCGGTGCCATCGGGCAAAATTAGCTCGGAGTAACAGGTTTTGAGTATTTCAGGAAGTGATGGTGGTGGGGGAAGGATTACTCAGCGCTGCGCGCTTCGCCCTTCGGGTCGTTGCCTGCGGCAACGCTCTCTCGCTGTCGCTCAAGTCGAACCTTGGTCGAAGCTTCTCATCCTTCCCCGCTTGGGCAGAATATTTAATTGCGGATTCGTTTGAGAGTTTACGGACTTTTGAAAAGTGATGGTGGTGGGGGAAGGATTCGAACCTTCGAAGTCGATGACGGCAGATTTACAGTCTGCTCCCTTTGGCCGCTCGGGAACCCCACCACGGGGTAATGCTTTTTACTGGCCTGCTCCCTTATCGGGAAGCGGGGCGCATCATATCAAATGACGCGCCGCTGTAAAGTGTTACGTTGAGAAAAATGAACTGGTTGCGTAATTTTCATCCGTAACGGATTAAAGGTAACCAGTTATTTTTGCTGGCGATTAAAGAATAATCGTCCGATTACCGTAAACAAAGACGCGCTGTGCCAGTACTTTGTATAGTGCACGACTTAAGACGTTTTTCTCGACGTCACGACCTGCGCGCATCATATCTTCAGCTGTGTAGGTATGATCGACATGAATAACGTCCTGCATGATGATTGGGCCTTCGTCCAGATTGTCATTCACATAGTGAGCGGTTGCGCCAATAATCTTCACACCACGTTCATAGGCCTGGTGATAAGGACGTGCGCCAATAAACGCTGGCAGGAATGAATGGTGAATATTGATGATCTTATTCGGGAAGCGTGCCACAAATTCCGGCGTTAATACCCGCATATACTTCGCCAGCACCACGTAGTCAGGTTGATAAGCATCAATGGCATCCGCCATCTTTTGATCGTGCTCGTTGCGGCTTAACCCTTCATGGCTTACCAGCTCAAACGGAATATCAAAACGCTCAACCAGAGAACGTAGAGTATCGTGGTTACCAATAACTGCCGCGATTTCGACATCCAGGCCGCCGTAATTGGCTTTCATCAACAAATCGCCAAGGCAATGCGCTTCTTTAGTGACCAGAATCACTATCCGGCGACGACCGGCAGGATTCAGCTCACGCACGGAGCCTTCTGGCAATGCGCTATCGAGATCCGCCAGCAGGGTGGAATCATTAAAAATCCCTTCCAGTTCCGTGCGCATAAAAAAGCGCCCGGTACGGTGATCAACAAATTCATTGTTCTGTACGATATTTAACTCGTGCTTGTAGCAAATATTGGTAATACGTGCGATCAGACCTTTTTGGTCCGGACAAATAGTACGCAGAACTTTACGTTGGAGTGAATGCATTGCTGGAAAAACCTTGTTGAGAGTGTTTGCTAAACCGTACCGTCAACCATTATTGGCCGCAGCACTTTTTAAATTTTTTACCTGAACCACAAGGGCAGGGATCGTTGCGGCCAAACTGCGAACGTGTACCGTCAATATAGTACCATTGACCGTTTTCTTTCAAAAATCGCGAACGTTCAATTATTGCACCTGTTTTGCCACCTTCGGTAAATCGAGCAACAAAACTGACAAATCCGATATTGTCGGCGTCCTGCCAACAATGTTCAAATACGGTCAATCCCAACCATTCAGTATGCGCAAATCCGGCAATCAATTCGGCACGTAACGCCGCTGCTCCACAAGATGGATGCCAGGTCTTTATTAAATAATCTGCGTCTTGCATCACAAAAGCGCAGTAACGCGAACGCATGAGATGTTCTGGATCAGGTGCAACCTTTTCACCAGACACATAAGGGTGGCAACATAGGCTATACTCGACAGCACTACCACAGGGACAAAGCTGAGACACAAATAATCTCCCTGGAAACAATAACGGCGTATTAACCGCCTGAGTAGCACTATGTTAACCGAGCAGTAGCGATGTGGCTACGATTGCATTCCAGGGGAATCTTGCGGGAATAATGAGAAAGATAAAAATAGGGCTGGCGCTGGGATCTGGCGCGGCGAGAGGTTGGTCGCATATTGGCGTTATTAATGCGCTAAAAAAAGTGGGTATTGAAATTGATATCGTTGCAGGATGTTCAATTGGTTCGCTGGTGGGCGCTGCCTATGCATGCGATCGATTATCTGCGCTGGAAGATTGGGTGACCTCTTTCAGTTATTGGGATGTTTTACGCCTGATGGATCTCTCCTGGCAGCGCGGTGGGTTACTGCGCGGCGAGCGTGTCTTCAATCAATACCGCGAAATAATGCCGGAAACAGAGATCGAAAATTGTTCCCGTCGCTTTGCGGCTGTTGCCACCAATTTAAGTACGGGACGTGAATTATGGTTTACTGAAGGCGATCTCCATCTTGCTATTCGCGCATCATGCAGTATTCCAGGACTCATGGCACCTGTTGCACATAACGGCTACTGGCTGGTTGATGGAGCAGTCGTTAACCCAATTCCTATTTCCCTCACGCGTGCATTGGGGGCTGATATTGTGATAGCGGTTGACCTGCAGCACGATGCTCATTTGATGCAACAAGATTTGCTCTCCTTTAATGTCAGTGAAGAAAATAGCGAGAATGGTGATTCTCTGCCGTGGCATGCGCGTCTGAAAGAAAGGTTAGGCAGCATAACGACACGTCGGGCGGTGACAGCGCCAACGGCAACAGAGATTATGACCACTTCTATCCAGGTGCTGGAGAACCGCCTTAAAAGGAACCGCATGGCAGGTGATCCGCCCGATATTCTGATTCAACCTGTTTGCCCGCAAATATCTACGCTTGATTTCCATCGCGCGCACGCTGCCATTGCGGCCGGACAGCTGGCAGTGGAAAGGAAAATGGACGAACTTTTGCCGTTGGTACGCACCAACATTTGACCAGAATTTTTATCTACACTTAAGTTAATTCTGACAGGCGCAGGTGGCAATAGCATGCCACTATTGAGTAAAGCCAGTCAGGGGAGAGAACATGACGCAGCCATTGGTCGGAAAACAGATTCTCATTGTTGAAGATGAGCAGGTATTTCGCTCGCTTCTGGATTCATGGTTTTCCTCATTGGGAGCGACAACGGTACTGGCGGCTGATGGGGTGGATGCCCTTGAGTTGCTGGGAGGTTTCACTCCAGACCTGATGATATGTGATATCGCGATGCCACGAATGAACGGGCTTAAACTGCTGGAGCATATACGTAACAGAGGCGACCAGACCCCAGTTCTGGTGATATCTGCCACTGAAAATATGGCAGATATTGCCAAAGCGTTACGTCTGGGCGTTGAAGATGTTTTGCTGAAACCAGTTAAAGATCTGAATCGCTTGCGCGAGATGGTTTTTGCCTGTCTCTATCCCAGCATGTTTAATTCGCGCGTTGAGGAAGAGGAAAGGCTTTTTCGCGACTGGGATGCAATGGTTGATAACCCTGCCGCAGCGGCGAAATTATTACAGGAACTACAACCGCCGGTTCAGCAGGTGATTTCCCATTGCCGGGTTAATTATCGTCAATTGGTTGCCGCGGACAAACCCGGCCTGGTGCTTGATATTGCCGCACTTTCGGAAAACGATCTGGCATTTTATTGCCTTGATGTCACCCGAGCTGGACATAATGGCGTACTTGCTGCCTTGTTATTACGCGCATTGTTTAACGGATTATTACAGGAACAGCTTGCACACCAAAATCAACGGTTGCCAGAGTTGGGCGCGTTATTGAAGCAGGTAAACCATTTACTTCGTCAGGCCAATCTGCCGGGGCAGTTTCCGCTATTAGTTGGCTATTATCATCGCGAACTGAAAAATCTCATTCTGGTTTCTGCGGGTCTGAATGCGACGTTAAATACCGGCGAACACCAGGTGCAAATCAGTAATGGTGTTCCGTTAGGCACTTTAGGTAACGCTTATTTGAATCAATTGAGCCAGCGATGCGATGCCTGGCAATGCCAAATATGGGGAACCGGTGGTCGACTGCGCTTGATGTTGTCTGCAGAATGAGCAAACGATAACGCGGGCTAAATTTGCATTACCTGCTAATGTCGGCTGGTGGTACTATCGTCGCCATTCGTATAAGTAATTGTCTTAATTATGCTAACTCGCCTCCTTTTCAGAACTTAGCCCCTTCGGGGTGCTGATATACTGGGATGCGATACAGAAATATGAACACGTTCAAAACACGAACAGTCCAGGAGAATTTAAATGGCTGCCATTAATACGAAAGTCAAAAAAGCCGTTATCCCCGTTGCGGGATTAGGAACCAGGATGTTGCCGGCGACGAAAGCCATCCCGAAAGAGATGCTGCCACTTGTCGATAAGCCATTAATTCAATACGTCGTGAATGAATGTATTGCGGCTGGCATTACTGAAATTGTGCTGGTTACACACTCATCTAAAAACTCTATTGAAAACCACTTTGATACCAGTTTTGAACTGGAAGCAATGCTGGAAAAACGTGTAAAACGTCAACTGCTTGATGAAGTGCAGTCTATTTGTCCACCGCACGTGACTATTATGCAAGTTCGTCAGGGTCTGGCGAAAGGCCTGGGACACGCGGTATTGTGTGCTCACCCGGTAGTGGGTGATGAACCGGTAGCTGTTATTTTGCCTGATGTTATTCTGGATGAATATGAATCCGATTTGTCACAGGATAACCTGGCAGAGATGATCCGCCGCTTTGATGAAACGGGTCATAGCCAGATCATGGTTGAACCGGTTGCTGATGTGACCGCATATGGCGTTGTGGATTGCAAAGGCGTTGAATTAGCGCCGGGTGAAAGCGTACCGATGGTTGGTGTGGTAGAAAAACCGAAAGCGGATGTTGCGCCGTC
This sequence comes from Escherichia sp. AM3, assembly GCF_032029835.1. Taxonomy (NCBI): domain Bacteria; kingdom Pseudomonadati; phylum Pseudomonadota; class Gammaproteobacteria; order Enterobacterales; family Enterobacteriaceae; genus Escherichia; species Escherichia sp. AM3. The sequence goes on from NZ_JAVUPQ010000020.1 coordinate 21,751, forward strand.
TAATCTCGCTATTGTGGGTCGTTACGTACTTAGCGCGGATATTTGGCCGTTGCTGGCAAAAACCCCTCCGGGAGCTGGTGATGAAATTCAGCTCACCGACGCAATTGATATGCTGATCGAAAAAGAAACGGTGGAAGCCTATCATATGAAAGGGAAGAGCCATGACTGCGGTAATAAATTAGGTTACATGCAGGCCTTCGTTGAATACGGTATTCGTCATAACACCCTTGGCACGGAATTTAAAGCTTGGCTTGAAGAAGAGATGGGCATTAAGAAGTAACATCCGTATCGGTGTTATCCACGAAACGGCGTTGAGCAATCGACGCCGTTTTTTTATAGCTTATTCTTATTAAATTGTCTTAAACCGGACAATAAAAAATCCCGCCGCTGGCGGGATTTTAAGCAAGTGCAATCTACAAAAGATTATTGCTTGATCAGGAAATCGTCGAGGGATTTACCTTGCTCATCCATTGCTTTTTTGATTACAGCTGGAGTACGGCCTTGGCCAGTCCAGGTTTTAGTTTCGCCGTTTTCGTCAACGTAGCTATATTTTGCCGGACGCTGAGCACGTTTAGCTTTGGTGCCAGATTTAACGGCAGCAAGGCTATTCAGCAGTTCGTTCGGGTCAATACCGTCAGCGATCAGCATTTCGCGATATTGCTGCAGTTTACGAGTGCGCTCTTCAACTTCAGCAGCAGCCGCGCTTTCTTCTTCGCGACGTTCGTTAACAACAACTTCTAATTTTTCCAGCATTTCTTCCAGCGTTTCAAGTGTACATTCTCTTGCCTGCGCACGAAGAGTACGGATGTTGTTCAGAATTTTAAGTGCTTCGCTCATTGTAGTAATCTCAAACTTATATTGGGGTGGTTTGTTGAGGTAATAATAGAGCCTTAAATTCAGTTGTGCAATAGCCAGGAATGTAAGGAATTCAAAATTGTTCTTTATTTTGTGCCGCCAATAAATATCTTTTCATAAAATTAGCCAGAAAAGACGCGGCATATAGCCCTATTTGTACCGATGATTTCGCAGCTCGTGAGGTTAAAACTTCCTGATTCATGTCACATTTTATGGGGAGATTATCGTAGGCTGACGACCTTTCAGTCTTCTGTATTAGTCGTGTTTACGAGAATTCCCTATTAAGCGAATGATGAAAAGTAGAACAGTCGCAATAAGAGCAGGGACTTAGTATTGCACTATCTCCTGGAGGTCAACAGAGGGCTATTACTTGCGCAACAGATTAAAGATTGTGAATAGTTACCAGCAGTCATTTACCCGCTTATAACAAGCGAGGCAGTTGTAATGATAGCTCAGAAGGATTATGCAAGGCTTCGTAAGGGAGAACGCATATACCACTTCTGTGCATACTGTTGAGCTGAAAAACTGACGAATTATGATAAACTCCAGCCAACTTTATTTCATATCATTGAGGGCCTGTGGCTGATGGCACAGCTATATTTCTACTATTCCGCAATGAATGCGGGTAAGTCTACAGCATTGTTGCAATCTTCATACAATTACCAGGAACGCGGCATGCGCACTGTCGTATATACGGCAGAAATTGATGATCGCTTTGGTGCCGGGAAAGTCAGTTCGCGTATAGGTTTGTCATCGCCTGCAAAATTATTTAACCAAAATTCATCATTATTTGATGAGATTCGTTCGGAACATGAACAGCAGGCAATTCATTGCGTACTGGTTGATGAATGCCAGTTTTTAACCAGACAACAAGTATATGAATTATCGGAGGTTGTCGATCAACTCGATATACCCGTACTTTGTTATGGTTTACGTACCGATTTTCGAGGTGAATTATTTATTGGCAGCCAATACTTACTGGCATGGTCCGACAAACTGGTTGAATTAAAAACCATCTGTTTTTGTGGCCGTAAAGCAAGCATGGTGCTGCGTCTTGATCAAGCAGGCAGACCTTATAACGAAGGTGAGCAGGTGGTTATTGGTGGTAATGAACGATACGTTTCTGTATGCCGTAAACACTATAAAGAGGCGTTACAAGTCGGCTCATTAACGGCTATTCAGGAAAGGCATCGCCACGATTAATAAGAATTTCTTTACTGACAGGGTGAGCAGGGCGCTTTTATCCTGTCAGTTCGTTTTACTCACTTCTTCCGGGCTATACACCCTTCTCGGCAGTTTTTTAACGCCGCTATACGCCTCACAGGACGCTTAAGCACCGACGTTGACTTGTGACCTGTAAAGTACAATATCCCTGTGTTTAGGCGTTATACATCGTCGCAAATATGATGAAGGCTAATGCTGTCGGTTTATGGAAAAGTTGCTTTGGGTAAACAAAAAAACGGCCCCAGAAGGGCAATGCCGTTCACTTAAGAGGAGCGGCACTATGTTTCACAGGATAACGGGTTTTTGATATCTTAACCGACCTCGGCCTTGATGGTCGGGGGCGTTTTGTTATGAACACCACTTCCAGAGCACCCCGAAGATGCTCCAGTCGTTTCGGGATGGTCCCTGGTGACGCCGTGTTTCCCAGCTCTATCATTTCTGATGCGATATTCTTCCACGCAGGCAGTAGCCAGTGGCGGTTACAACCCTTCTGGTTCAGCGTCAGCAGCAGGTCTTCGCTGTAAAAAAGTTTATCAAACAACGTAATAGAGTTATCCGGGATGGTGGCGAGCATGGAGTGGGCCAGCACAGTTTCGCTCTGCCGGTAAGGTGCGGTCACGGCATTCAGCAGAATGTGACTTCCCAGGTTCATTAAGGCCACCAGACGCATAACCGGGTAGGCGTTCTGCCGCTTAGTGGATGTGTTGGCAGACCCATAATATTCACGCAGCTCGGGTTTATCAGGTGTCCTGAACTGTGCGCCATCAATGGCAAAAAGTTGCAGGCCGTGCCAGTCATCCTTCAGGTAACGTTCCGCGCCCCTGTCTGTGCGGTCTGGCGGAAGAGCCATTCCACTGGGGCGGCCCCCACGCGCTGACGCGCCTGGGTGACAGCGCTGCGGGCCAGCAGGTTCATCCCCGCTTCGCCATCCGCGCTCAGGTTCAGACGGCGAACAACATCGGTAATTGGCTCATTGCACCACCATCCAGATAACCATGTCCCCCGGTAAACGACGGCGGCGAACGGTCGCATGAGCAGAAAGCGTCAGGCAGTGTTGTATCCACTCGGTGGGAAGGTGTTCTGCAAATAGTTGTGCAGAGGGCGGAGGCATAAGCGGATGGTCACTGAAATCGAGCAGATCATTGAGAAGTGGCATAAGAAAACGGCTCCCTGTTGTGGAAGCCGTTATAGTGCCTCAGTTTAAGGATCGGTCAACTAATCCTTAACTGATCGGCATTGCCCAGAAGGGGCCGTTTATGTTGCCAGACAGCGCTACTGATTAAGCGGATTTTTTCGCTTTTTTCTCAGCTTTAGCCGGAGCAGCTTCTTTCTTCGCTGCAGTTTCACCTTCTACATAATCACGACCGTAGTAGGTATCCAGCAGAATCTGTTTCAGCTCGGAGATCAGCGGGTAACGCGGGTTAGCGCCGGTGCACTGGTCATCGAATGCATCTTCAGACAGTTTATCCACGTTCGCCAGGAAGTCTGCTTCCTGAACGCCAGCTTCACGGATAGATTTCGGAATACCCAGTTCAGCTTTCAGCGTTTCCAGCCATGCCAGCAGTTTCTCGATCTTAGCAGCAGTACGGTCGCCCGGTGCGCTCAGACCCAAGTGGTCGGCAATTTCAGCATAACGACGGCGAGCCTGCGGACGGTCATACTGGCTGAATGCAGTCTGCTTGGTCGGGTTGTCGTTCGCATTGTAGCGAATAACGTTACAAATCAGCAGGGCGTTTGCCAGACCGTGCGGAATATGGAACTGGGAACCCAGTTTGTGCGCCATTGAGTGACATACACCCAGGAAGGCGTTCGCAAACGCGATACCCGCGATAGTCGCTGCACTGTGAACACGTTCACGCGCTACCGGATTTTTAGACCCTTCGTGGTAGGACGCTGGCAGATATTCTTTCAGCAGTTTCAGTGCCTGCAGAGCCTGACCATCAGAGAACTCAGATGCCAGTACAGAAACATAAGCTTCCATGGCGTGAGTTACTGCGTCCAGACCACCGAAAGCACACAGGGACTTCGGCATGTCCATAACCAGGTTGGCGTCGACAATCGCCATATCCGGAGTCAGCGCATAGTCTGCCAGCGGATATTTCTGACCAGTAGCGTCGTCAGTTACAACCGCAAACGGAGTGACTTCAGAACCTGTACCAGAAGTGGTGGTGACAGCGATCATTTTCGCTTTCACGCCCATTTTCGGGAACTTGTAGATACGTTTACGGATATCCATAAAGCGCAGCGCCAGCTCTTCGAAGTGAGTTTCCGGATGTTCGTACATAACCCACATGATCTTCGCGGCGTCCATCGGGGAACCACCACCCAGCGCGATAATCACGTCTGGTTTGAAGGAGTTTGCCAGTTCTGCACCTTTACGAACGATGCTCAGGGTCGGGTCCGCTTCTACTTCGAAGAAGACTTCAGTTTCAACGCCTGCTGCTTTCAGTACGGAAGTGATCTGATCAGCATAACCATTGTTGAACAGGAAGCGGTCAGTCACGATGAGCGCACGTTTGTGGCCATCAGTAATCACTTCATCCAGCGCGATTGGCAGGGAGCCACGACGGAAGTAGATAGATTTCGGAAGTTTGTGCCACAACATGTTTTCAGCTCGCTTAGCAACGGTTTTCTTGTTGATCAGGTGTTTCGGACCAACGTTTTCAGAGATGGAGTTACCACCCCAAGAACCACAACCCAGAGTCAGGGAAGGTGCGAGTTTGAAGTTATACAGGTCACCGATACCACCCTGAGACGCTGGGGTGTTAATCAGGATACGCGCCGTTTTCATTTTCTGACCGAAGTAAGAAACGCGAGCCGGTTGGTTATCCTGGTCAGTGTACAGGCAAGAGGTATGACCGATACCGCCCATAGCAACCAGTTTCTCTGCTTTTTCTACCGCGTCTTCGAAATCTTTAGCGCGGTACATTGCCAGAGTCGGGGACAGTTTTTCATGTGCGAACGGTTCGCTTTCATCAACAACGGTCACTTCACCGATCAGAATCTTGGTGTTTTCTGGTACAGAGAAGCCTGCCAGTTCAGCAATTTTATAGGCTGGCTGACCAACGATAGCCGCGTTCAGCGCACCGTTTTTCAGGATAACATCCTGAACAGCTTTCAGCTCTTTACCCTGCAACAGATAGCCGCCGTGGGTTGCAAAACGTTCACGTACAGCGTCATAAACAGAGTCAACAACAACAACAGACTGTTCAGAAGCACAGATTACGCCGTTGTCGAAGGTTTTGGACATCAGTACAGATGCAACTGCACGTTTGATATCAGCAGTTTCATCGATAACAACTGGAGTGTTGCCCGCGCCTACACCGATAGCTGGTTTACCGGAGCTGTATGCGGCTTTAACCATGCCCGGACCACCAGTCGCGAGGATCAGGTTGATGTCTGGGTGGTGCATCAGTGCGTTAGACAGTTCAACAGAAGGTTGATCGATCCAGCCGATCAGATCTTTCGGAGCACCGGCAGCGATAGCAGCCTGCAGAACGATATCAGCCGCTTTGTTGGTGGCATCTTTTGCACGCGGGTGCGGGGAGAAGATAATGGCGTTACGGGTCTTCAGACTGATCAGCGATTTGAAGATAGCAGTTGAAGTCGGGTTAGTGGTCGGAACGATACCGCAAATAATACCGATTGGTTCAGCGATAGTGATGGTACCAAAAGTGTCGTCTTCAGACAGAACACCACAGGTTTTTTCATCTTTATAGGCGTTGTAGATATATTCAGAAGCAAAGTGGTTTTTGATCACTTTATCTTCGACGATACCCATGCCGGATTCGGCAACGGCCATTTTCGCGAGTGGGATTCGAGCATCTGCAGCAGCCAGAGCGGCGGCGCGGAAGATTTTGTCTACTTGCTCTTGAGTGAAACTGGCATATTCACGCTGGGCTTTTTTTACACGCTCTACGAGTGCGTTAAGTTCAGCGACATTAGTAACAGCCATAATGCTCTCCTGATAATGTTAAACTTTTTTAGTAAATCATCTGCTCGAATACGAGAGTATAGTCAGTGCGGTGATGATTTGCTTAACCTATGAAAATCAAAAGCTTACTCGCGCTCACACTCACTGTGATTTACTAAAAGAGTTTAAACATTAGAGTTATTATCTCTAATGCGTCACTTCCAGGTGGCGTAAGCAAGATTACTCACTTCTGGGTACTGATTACGTGATCCAAATCAAATTTTTGCAAAGCTGACACCTTTCAGCATCGCTTTTCGCCATTATAGCTAACAGTTAATAAATTGTAGTATGATTTGGTGGCTACATTAGCATGTTTTGCACAACTAGATAACAATAACGAATGATAGCAATTTTAAGTAGTTAGGAGGTGAAAAATGCTGTCAAAAGGCGTATTGTCAGCGCGTCTTTTCAACCTTATTTATGGCTAACATTATCCGGCTTTTGCTTCGGAGCTAACCGTGATTCAGACCTTTTTTGATTTTCCCGTTTACTTCAAATTTTTCATCGGGTTATTTGCGCTGGTCAACCCGGTAGGGATTATTCCCGTCTTTATCAGCATGACCAGTTATCAGACAGCGGCAGCGCGAAACAAAACTAACCTTACAGCCAACCTGTCTGTGGCCATTATCTTGTGGATCTCGCTTTTTCTCGGCGACACGATTCTGCAACTTTTTGGTATATCAATTGATTCGTTCCGTATCGCCGGGGGCATCCTGGTGGTGACGATAGCGATGTCGATGATCAGCGGCAAGCTTGGCGAGGATAAACAGAACAAGCAAGAAAAATCAGAAACCGCGGTACGTGAAAGCATTGGTGTGGTGCCATTGGCGTTGCCGTTGATGGCGGGGCCAGGGGCGATCAGTTCTACCATCGTCTGGGGTACGCGTTATCACAGCATTAGCTATCTGTTTGGTTTCTTTGTGGCTATTGCATTGTTCGCTTTATGTTGCTGGGGATTGTTCCGCATGGCACCGTGGCTGGTACGGGTTTTACGCCAGACCGGCATCAACGTGATTACGCGTATTATGGGGCTATTGCTGATGGCATTGGGGATTGAATTTATCGTTACTGGTATTAAGGGGATTTTCCCCGGCCTGCTTAATTAATTCCTTTCAAATGAAACGGAGCTGCCATGCTCCGTTTACTTCGTCATTATTTTTACTTTGTTCCCGCGCAGTTATCAAAAGCAAAAGGAATAGGTAAAAATATTCTTCTCAAATTACAGTTAGTTATAAGGATTTCCTTAACTGCTTCTCCTCACCATCATGTTATTTTCGCCACATCATAATCCTGGGCTTGCTGAAGAATAATTGAAATGATATTAGTAATTCCACTGCCTTTGGTAGAGGAAAGTGCTAAATAATAATCAATTGTTAAATTATTGTGCATTTCACTACTGGAACTGTAATCAGAAAAGATAGACATGCTTAGCCAATCTCTATTTGATTGAATTGAAAGATGTTTGTTAAGGCATGGATGCAAGCTATAGATTCTGATACGGTCAATAAAAGAGAATTGCTTAACAATTTTGCAAAATGTATTGGCGAGTAAGAACCGCATTTGGTACTTTCCGGGCAACCGCCAGACGATTCTTTATTGGTAATGAGAATAATTAACAATTAAAGAGCGTCGCGAAAGAATAATGTGTCTCGACAGGGGAGACACAGTACGAATCGACATAAGGTGATCGTCTGAATCACCAGAATAAATAAAGTCGGTGATAGTAATACGTAACGATAAAGTAACCTAACAGCAGAAAGTCTCCGAGCCTGTGCAGGGTCCCAATCCGGGATTACACATGCTGGTTAATACCAGTAATTATAATGAGGGAGTCCAAAAAACAATGACCAACATCACCAAGAGAAGTTTAGTAGCAGCTGGCGTTCTGGCTGCGCTAATGGCAGGGAATGTCGCGCTGGCAGCTGATGTACCCGCAGGCGTCACACTGGCGGAAAAACAAACACTGGTACGTAACAATGGTTCAGAAGTTCAGTCATTAGATCCGCACAAAATTGAAGGTGTTCCGGAGTCTAATATCAGCCGAGACCTGTTTGAAGGCTTACTGGTCAGCGATCTTGACGGTCATCCAGCACCTGGCGTCGCTGAATCCTGGGATAATAAAGACGCGAAAGTCTGGACCTTCCATTTGCGTAAAGATGCGAAATGGTCTGATGGCACGCCAGTCACAGCACAAGACTTTGTGTATAGCTGGCAACGTTCTGTTGATCCGAACACTGCTTCTCCGTATGCCAGTTATCTGCAATATGGGCATATCGCCGGTATTGATGAAATTCTTGAAGGGAAAAAACCGATTACCGATCTCGGCGTGAAAGCTATTGATGATCACACATTAGAAGTCACCTTAAGTGAACCCGTTCCGTACTTCTATAAATTACTTGTTCACCCATCAACTTCACCGGTGCCAAAAGCCGCTATCGAGAAATTCGGCGAAAAATGGACCCAGCCTGGTAATATCGTCACCAACGGTGCCTATACCTTAAAAGATTGGGTCGTAAACGAACGAATCGTTCTTGAACGCAGCCCGACCTACTGGAACAACGCGAAAACCGTTATTAACCAGGTAACCTATTTGCCTATTGCTTCTGAAGTTACCGATGTCAACCGCTACCGTAGTGGTGAAATCGACATGACTTATAACAACATGCCGATCGAATTGTTCCAGAAGCTGAAAAAAGAGATCCCGGACGAAGTTCACGTTGATCCATACCTGTGCACTTACTATTACGAAATTAACAACCAGAAACCGCCATTCAACGATGTGCGTGTGCGTACCGCACTGAAACTAGGTATGGACCGCGATATCATTGTTAATAAAGTGAAAGCGCAGGGCGACATGCCCGCCTATGGTTACACTCCACCGTATACTGATGGCGCAAAATTGACTCAGCCGGAATGGTTTGGCTGGAGCCAGGAAAAACGTAACGAAGAAGCGAAAAAACTGCTGGCTGAAGCGGGTTATACCGCAGACAAACCGTTGACCATCAACCTGTTGTATAACACCTCCGATCTGCATAAAAAGCTGGCGATTGCTGCCTCTTCATTGTGGAAGAAAAACATTGGTGTAAACGTCAAACTGGTTAACCAGGAGTGGAAAACGTTCCTCGACACCCGTCACCAGGGTACTTTTGATGTGGCCCGTGCAGGCTGGTGTGCTGACTACAACGAACCAACTTCCTTCCTGAACACCATGCTTTCGAACAGCTCGATGAATACCGCGCATTATAAGAGCCCGGCCTTTGACAGCATTATGGCGGAAACGCTGAAAGTGACTGACGAGGCGCAGCGCACAGCTCTGTACACTAAAGCAGAACAACAGCTGGATAAGGATTCGGCCATTGTTCCTGTTTATTACTACGTGAATGCGCGTCTGGTGAAACCGTGGGTTGGTGGCTATACCGGCAAAGATCCGCTGGATAATACCTATACCCGGAATATGTACATTGTGAAGCACTAATGGCAATACGTGGGGCAGGAGTGTCCTGCTCCACGGTGTCTGATTTTTATCGCATTACAGAAGGCACAGGCCAGAAGGTAGGGCAATGTTAAAATTTATTCTACGTCGCTGTCTGGAAGCGATTCCGACGCTATTTATTCTTATTACTATTTCGTTCTTTATGATGCGCCTCGCGCCGGGAAGCCCTTTTACCGGCGAACGTACTTTACCGCCAGAAGTGATGGCCAATATCGAAGCGAAATATCATCTTAATGATCCGATCATGACACAGTATTTCAGCTACCTGAAACAACTGGCGCACGGTGATTTCGGTCCATCGTTTAAATATAAAGATTATTCGGTCAATGACTTGGTTGCATCCAGTTTTCCCGTTTCTGCCAAACTGGGAGCCGCAGCATTTTTCCTTGCGGTAATACTGGGTGTTAGTGCTGGCGTTATTGCCGCATTAAAACAAAACACCAAATGGGACTATACCGTGATGGGGCTGGCAATGACCGGGGTTGTTATCCCCAGTTTTGTGGTTGCACCATTATTAGTCATGATATTTGCGATCATTTTGCATTGGCTGCCGGGCGGTGGCTGGAATGGTGGGGCGCTTAAATTCATGATATTGCCGATGGTGGCGTTGTCACTCGCTTATATCGCCAGTATTGCGCGTATTACCCGTGGCTCTATGATTGAAGTATTACACTCCAATTTTATTCGTACTGCCCGGGCGAAAGGGTTACCTATGCGGCGGATCATTTTACGTCACGCATTAAAACCTGCTCTGTTACCCGTGCTCTCTTATATGGGCCCCGCATTTGTCGGCATTATTACCGGTTCTATGGTTATCGAAACCATTTATGGTTTGCCGGGGATTGGACAACTGTTCGTTAATGGCGCATTGAACCGTGACTATTCCTTAGTGTTAAGCCTGACCATCCTGGTTGGTGCTTTAACCATTTTGTTTAATGCCATTGTCGATGTGCTATATGCGGTTATCGACCCGAAAATCCGTTACTGATACTGGAGCTCGCGATGATGTTAAGTAAGAAAAACAGCGAGACGCTGGAAAATTTCAGTGAAAAGCTGGAGGTCGAAGGGCGCAGCTTGTGGCAGGACGCACGTCGACGTTTTATGCATAACCGTGCGGCGGTTGCCAGTCTGATAGTGCTGGTGCTGATCGCGTTATTTGTAATCCTGGCACCGATGCTTTCCCAGTTTGCCTATGACGATACTGACTGGGCGATGATGTCCAGCGCCCCGGATATGGAGTCCGGTCACTACTTTGGTACTGACTCATCCGGTCGCGACCTGCTTGTGCGCGTTGCGATTGGCGGGCGTATCTCACTCATGGTCGGTGTTGCTGCGGCACTGGTGGCTGTGGTCGTCGGGACACTTTATGGTTCGCTTTCCGGTTATCTGGGCGGTAAAGTGGATTCGGTAATGATGCGTCTGCTGGAAATCCTCAACTCCTTCCCATTCATGTTCTTCGTCATTTTGCTGGTGACCTTTTTCGGTCAAAACATCCTGCTGATTTTCGTGGCGATAGGCATGGTTTCCTGGCTGGATATGGCTCGTATTGTGCGTGGGCAAACCCTGAGTCTGAAGCGCAAAGAGTTTATTGAGGCGGCACAAGTTGGCGGTGTATCGACATCGGGCATTGTTATTCGCCACATTGTGCCGAATGTACTCGGTGTGGTGGTGGTCTACGCATCACTTCTGGTGCCCAGCATGATCCTCTTTGAATCTTTCCTTAGCTTCCTGGGGTTGGGTACGCAAGAGCCGTTAAGCAGCTGGGGTGCATTGCTGAGTGATGGCGCGAACTCGATGGAAGTCTCTCCATGGTTATTGTTGTTCCCAGCGGGATTCCTCGTGGTGACGCTGTTTTGTTTCAACTTTATCGGCGATGGCTTGCGTGATGCCCTCGACCCGAAAGATCGTTAAGGAGTGCAGCCATGAGCGTAATTGAAACTGCAACTGTGCCGCTCGCACAACAACAGGCTGACGCACTGCTGAACGTGAAAGATTTGCGTGTCACCTTTAGTACCCCGGACGGCGACGTCACGGCGGTCAATGATTTGAATTTTTCCCTACGTGCCGGAGAAACGCTGGGTATTGTAGGTGAGTCTGGTTCGGGTAAATCGCAAACTGCATTTGCGTTGATGGGCCTGTTGGCTGCCAACGGACGTATTGGCGGATCGGCAACCTTCAATGGGCGTGAAATCCTCAATTTGCCAGAGCATGAACTCAATAAACTGCGCGCTGAACAAATCTCAATGATTTTTCAGGACCCAATGACTTCGTTGAATCCCTATATGCGCGTCGGTGAGCAGTTAATGGAAGTGTTGATGCTGCATAAGAACATGAGCAAAGCTGAGGCGTTTGAAGAGTCGGTGCGGATGCTCGATGCGGTAAAAATGCCGGAAGCGCGTAAACGCATGAAAATGTACCCGCACGAATTTTCTGGCGGCATGCGTCAGCGAGTCATGATTGCGATGGCATTGCTATGTCGACCTAAGCTACTGATTGCGGATGAACCCACTACTGCGCTGGACGTCACCGTACAGGCGCAGATCATGACGCTATTAAATGAACTGAAGCGGGAATTTAATACCGCCATCATTATGATCACCCACGATCTTGGCGTGGTGGCGGGGATCTGCGACAAAGTGCTGGTAATGTACGCCGGGCGCACGATGGAATATGGCAATGCGCGCGATGTCTTTTATCAACCCGTTCATCCTTATTCTATCGGTTTGCTCAACGCGGTGCCGCGTCTTGATGCGGAAGGTGAAACAATGTTGACCATCCCTGGTAATCCGCCAAACTTGCTGCGATTACCGAAAGGTTGCCCGTTCCAGCCACGTTGTCCACATGCGATGGAAATTTGTAGTAGCGCACCGCCGCTGGAAGAGTTTACGCCTGGCCGTCTGCGTGCTTGCTTTAAACCGGTGGAGGAACTGTTATGAATGCTGTAACTGAAGGAAGAAAAGTCCTCCTTGAAATCGCCGATCTTAAAGTGCACTTTGAAATCAAAGATGGCAAACAGTGGTTCTGGCAACCGCCGAAAACGCTCAAAGCCGTCGATGGTGTCACTCTTCGCCTGTATGAAGGGGAAACATTAGGTGTGGTAGGGGAATCGGGATGCGGTAAGTCCACCTTTGCTCGCGCCATCATCGGTTTGGTCAAGGCGACCGACGGTCATGTTGCCTGGTTAGGTAAAGAGTTGCTGGGCATGAAGCCCGATGAATGGCGTGCCGTTCGCAGTGATATTCAGATGATTTTCCAGGATCCGTTGGCATCGCTAAACCCGCGTATGACCATCGGCGAGATCATCGCTGAACCACTGCGTACTTATCATCCGAAAATGTCACGCCAGGAAGTTCGCGAGCGCGTGAAGGCGATGATGCTGAAAGTCGGGTTATTGCCTAACCTGATTAACCGCTATCCGCATGAGTTCTCCGGTGGGCAGTGCCAGCGTATCGGGATTGCTCGTGCTCTTATTCTTGAACCGAAGCTGATTATCTGCGATGAGCCGGTGTCGGCGCTGGACGTGTCAATTCAGGCGCAGGTGGTCAACCTGCTCCAGCAGCTGCAACGTGAGATGGGATTGTCATTAATTTTTATCGCTCATGACCTGGCCGTGGTAAAACACATTTCCGATCGTGTGTTGGTGATGTATCTCGGCCATGCGGTAGAACTGGGGACCTATGATGAGGTCTACCACAATCCACTACATCCTTACACCAGGGCATTGATGTCGGCAGTCCCCATACCTGATCCGGATCTGGAGAAGAACAAAACCATCCAGTTACTGGAAGGGGAATTACCGTCGCCGATCAACCCGCCTTCCGGTTGTGTTTTCCGTACCCGTTGCCCGATTGCCGGTCCGGAGTGCGCCAAAACACGTCCTGTTCTGGAGGGGAGTTTCAGACACGCCGTTTCTTGCCTGAAAGTCGATCCGCTTTAAACACAATAAGGGCTGACAGTTGTCAGCCCTTTTTCACGCCGAAAGCGATTATTTATTCCCGCCAGATGATATGGCAAAGTTTGTGATCTTTTTCGCGGCATAACAGAATGCGGGCGAAAACATCGTTGATTTCACCATCTTCACTGTCCGCCAGACCAATCACCACTTCGGCAAAAAAGTCCGGGTTCAAATCGAAATCAACATGTTCCTGCCAGTCTTCCGCCGGATCGAATAACTCCGCGCCGCCGCGCTCTTCAAACTGAAGATTGAACAGCAGAACATCAGCTGGATCGAGATTGTCGGCAGCCAGTTCGAGAAAAATATCGTAGGCCTGCTCAAGCGTTTCATCTTCAGTCAGGCGATTGTTTAGATCCATATCCATAGTCACTACCTGTTTAACCTCTGTTGGCGACGTTTTACAGCAACGGGCTGAAGAAGTAAAACAGTCGCTCGGCGACACGTTGCCATAATGGACGTTTTAGCCATAAACGGGCATCGAGCAGACGTGAACGCGAAATATAATCGTCCTGAACGGCGGCAAGGTCTGCACCAAAACCTTTATCGTCGATTGCCAGAGTAATCTCGAAATTTAGCCACAGACTCCGCATATCAAGGTTAACGGTGCCAACCAGACTTAGTTCACCATCGACCAGCACGCTCTTGGTATGCAGTAACCCGCCTTCAAACTGATAAATTTTAACCCCAGCAGCCAGCAGTTCCGTAAAGAATGCGCGACTGGCCCAGCCGACCAGCATCGAGTCATTTTTTCGCGGAAGGATAATACTGACATCCACCCCGCGCTGTGCCGCCGTGCAAATCGCATGAAGTAAATCATCGCTTGGCACAAAGTAGGGCGTTGTCATGATCAAATATTCACGCGCCGAATAAGCCGCAGTCAATAATGCCTGGTGAATGAGATCTTCCGGAAAGCCTGGGCCAGAAGCAATTGTGTGAATGGTGTGACCGCTGGCCTGTTCAAACGGCATAATATTGACATCTGGTGGTGGCGGCAGAATACGTTTTCCGGTTTCAATCTCCCAGTCGCAGGAATAAATAATCCCCATCGCGGTGGCGATGGGGCCTTCCATACGCGCCATCAGATCAATCCATTGCCCTACGCCCGCATCTTGTTTGAAGTAGCGAGGGTCGACCATATTCATGCTGCCGGTGTACGCGATGTAATTATCGATCATGATCATCTTGCGATGTTGGCGCAGGTCCATACGGCGTAAAAACACACGCATCAGATTGACCTTTAAGGCTTCGACCACTTCAATACCGGCATTACGCATTAGCTCGGGCCACGGGCTGCGGAAAAAAGCCACACTCCCGGCGGAGTCGAGCATCAATCGGCAATGAATGCCGCGTCGCGCAGCGGCCATTAATGATTCAGCCACCTGGTCCGCCATGCCGCCGGGCTGCCAGATATAAAACACCATCTCAATATTATGGCGCGCGAGCTGGATGTCGCGGATTAACGCCTGCATCACATCATCTGACTCGGTCATCAGTTGTAGCTGATTCCCTTTGACCCCAGCGATCCCCTGACGACGCTCGCAAAGCTTGAATAATGGCGCAGCGACACTGCTATTTTCTTCGGCGAAGATATGCTTACAGGCTTTAAGGTCGTTAAGCCATTTTGCGGTGGAAGGCCACATCGCTCTGGCGCGCTCAGCGCGGCGTTTGCCTAAATGGAGCTCGCCAACGGCAAGATAGGCAATAATTCCGACTAACGGCAGAATGTAAATAATCAACAGCCAGGCCATCGCGGAGGGAACTGCGCGTCGTTTCATTAGAATGCGTAAAGTTACGCCTGCAATGAGCAACCAGTATCCCAGAATGGCCAACCAACTCACCAACGTATAAACGGTTGTCATAGATTAGAAATCCTTTTGAAAGCGCATTGTTATGAGTTTACGCATATGGATTCATCTGGCAAATAAAAACGCGGGAAAAGCACTGGTCAGCGTCGGGGGCGGGGGTATAATGACCATTCTGTTATTGCATAGAGTAGTTAACATGAAGCGGAGTAGAACGGAAGTGGGGCGCTGGCGCATGCAGCGTCAGGCTAGCCGACGTAAATCGCGTTGGCTTGAGGGGCAATCGCGCCGAAATATGCGTATCCACAGCATCAGGAAGTGCATTCTAAACAAACAGCGTAACTCGTTATTGTTTGCGATCTACAATATCTAAATGTACTGGGCACCATTGCGGTGCCCAATAAGTTTACTCCTCCGTCTTTAAACTCTATTTTTGCGCCGATTCTTTACTGTCAGCTTTCGTTTCTTGTTCATCGTTATCGCTGAAAATACCATGACCTGAGTTCAACAACATTGAAACGAGCATATCATTATTAATCTCTTCACCATTTAAAACTCGCGCCAGAATTTCGCTGCCAAACAGTTGCGGTGAGAGAATGATATCCGGATGTACCATCTTAATCTTATTCAGGTTTTTGCTATCACTGACGGCGAGAACTGTTTTGACATCACTGCTCATATCTTTTGCCGAGAGTACAACAAACGCGTTATCTGCATCGTTATCACTCAGCGCCAGAATGGCCCGGCAACGATCGATTCCCGCTTTCTTTAATACAGAACTGTCATTACTGTCACCGGGGATAACATCAGCATTATCGCCTAAGCGTTGCTCAAGTTGCTTGATATCATCTTCAGGCAAGTTGCTGATAACCGTTACGTTTTGTCCGCGTTGATTCAGTTGCAGGATCGTATTGATGGCGAGAATCGAATGTCCGCAAACAATAAAATGATCTTTACGATGCATTGTATGATTGTTTCCTTTTACAAGTTTGTTGAATCCCCCGCGGATAAGCGGACCAAAAATTGAGGTCATAGATGTGGCAAAAACGGTAATGCCGGAAATAATGACCGAAATAGTGAACAATCGTGCTGATTCAGAAACAGGGACAATATCGCCATAGCCGACGGTTGACATGGTTTCTATCGAAAAATAGAACGCGGTCATCAAACTTTCTATTCGCGGATTAAAACCTTCGCTTAAATAAAGCGCACCGTAGGTTGAGTAAAACAGTAATGTCGTGAAACTAATAAATGCAAAAATTGTCCCGGCTGCGGCGCTACTGTGGGAGAAGTCTTTGCGCAGTATCAGCAAAAACACCAGCGTAAAAATGCAAAATCCAATACTAAATTTCAGCCAGGGATAAAAATGCAGGGTGTAAATTAGCGCTATCAACAACAAAATGATACTGATTGCCCATGCGAGCTTTGCCCGGAACAGTAAGCCAATGGAGTTCAGGACAAGAAAGACGCCGAGCATAAAGAGTGGGGCGTTTGCCAGCAAGGAGAGATCCAACTCTGAAAATGCTTTGATATGGAAAATATCAAGCAAATTGACCGACATACCATAGATTGTTTTAAAAATAAGCAATCCATTTAAAAAGACGGCCAGCGCGAGAATGTCGTGCCGAAGGGTCACCCATAAATTTGTTGCTGTTTGTTTGAATGTAGCCCAGTGACTCACTGATACCTCTGTAACCACAATTTTGTTTAATTATCTTAGCGTGCACATTTTCTGAACATACATGCAGCGCGTGAATGTGTTAAACAATAGTAGATGACTTTATCCGCAGTAATCAAAGGATTTGAGCGAGCAACTGTACCTCAGGAAAGGTCATTTTTCCTGAATATGCTCACATCATATAAAGAAATACAGATAAAGTTATTATCTGCTTGTGGTGGTGAATGCACTGACCGGCTATAAGGAAAGGCCAAACAAGAACACGGTTGCAAAAACCGTGCCCTTAAATATTGAATCTCTATTCAGAACACTTTCTTAAATTGTCATTTGGCATATTACGAACAATTCCGCGTAAAAACGTTCTGTTACGCTAAACCCTTATCCAGCAGGCTTTCAAGGATGTAAACCATAACACTCTGCGAACTAGTGTTACATTGCGTGTAGCTTTGAGTGGGCAACTTTGTGTACACTTTTGTGTACCCAAAAACAAAAATGTGTACCCATTCAATGATCACCGACACAAAGCTCAGGAAGGCGCTCGGCAAGAAAAGAGATGATATCGAGATTATTTCTGATTCGCACGGGCTCAACGCCAGAATCAGCCAGGCCGGAAAAATATCATTTTTCTATCGGTATCGCTGGGCCGGTAAAGCGGTAAAACTCAATGTTGGTGATTATCCTGCAATGAGTATCACCCAGGCAAGAGAGCGTCGCCAACAATTCAGAAACTGGTTAACTGAGGGACTGGATCCGCGAGAGCAGGTGAAGCTGGATAAGCAGACCCGACAGGAAGCGATGTCCGTTGCCGAAGCGTTCAATTACTGGATTGAAAGGCACTGTATCGCTAACGGGCTAGTTAAAGTCGATTACTATCGCCAGGTGTTTGAGAAACATATCGCCGAACCGATGAAGAATGTCAAAGTCGATAACACAGCGAAAATGCACTGGATCAACGTCTTCGATTCTATAGAAAGCAGGGTGATGGCTCATTACATGCTTTCGCTGTGCAAACGGGCGTTTAGGTTCTGCGTTAACAGAAGTGTGATCGCCTCAAACCCACTCGAGGGATTACTGCCATCTGATGTCGGGCAAAAGCCTAAAAAGAGAACTCGCAGGATGGACGATGACGATCTGCGCAAAATCTATCAGTGGTTGAAAAGCCATATGTCGATAGAGTCCGTTTTCCTGGTGAAATTTATTATGCTTACCGGATGCCGTACGGCTGAGATTCGACTTAGTGAGAGATCATGGTTTCGATTGGATGATAATGAGTGGGTCGTGCCTGCGGGCAGTTATAAAACTCGGGTACATATTAGAAGGGGACTCTCAGACGCCGCCGTTAACCTGGTCAGAAATCACCTCAAGAAAATAAACACCAATCACCTGGTGACTTCACAACGTAAAATTGATGGCGGGATCAAAGATTCGCCCGTTCATTCACCTGTGGCATCCAATTACGCCCGTTCTATTTGGAATGGAACAGGTATGGCAGAGTGGTCGCTTCATGATATGAGGCGGACGATAGCCACAAATCTCTCTGAGTTAGGTTGCCCGCCGCACGTAATTGAAAAGCTGCTCGGGCATCAGATGGTGGGGGTTATGGCGCATTACAACCTTCATGACTATATCGATGATCAGAAACACTGGCTCCGCGTTTGGCAGAGCCATCTTGAAGAGATCATCGGAGAGCCCTTCAGTTAATTTATCTTCTTTTTATCCTCCCACTCTTTGATTGACTCAGAGCGCCAGCGGTTAGGGTTGCCGGGCCAGTCAGGGGGTGGGAACGGGCATACGAAGCCCCGAGGCATTGTGTCTGCACTTTGCCATGACCAAAGGGTTTTGCGTGAAATTTTGTAGCGACTGGTCAGGTCTGACGTTACCAAAATATCATCCATAGCTCTCTCTAGTTGCCCGTTCGGGCCATTCAAAATCTTTTTCAACCAACCTGCCCGGGCAGGGAGCGGAGACGGCGCATGCCGGTCATCGCTGTGGCCACGTAGCTCGCCTTTCGGTTCACCACCTCCATCCAGACTTTCACGCCTTCAACCTTCACCGTATAAGTCTCTTTCATCTTGCTTCGCCCATAGTCGCCATATGTTTGCAAGTGAGCTGCCAGCGCGATGTCGCATGCTTGGCGAGCTAAAGGTGATTGCTTACTTCCTCGATTGATCAGTCGCATATAATCTCCTTGAGGGAGGGTTACCCCTCCCGGTCTCGTCAGGCCACGTATTCCGGTTTCATATCCGCCAGGGTGATGCTGAATTGATCGTGCAGTTCATCGCCTAAGTGACGCTTTGAAGATGCAAGCATGCGCTCGGCTTCAGCGAACCGTTCGGCTGCATGCGGCTCGTCGGGCTGGGGCAGGGATTTAATAGCCTCCTCAACCTTGTTGCGTGCATCCACTAGGTAATAACGCTTTACGGCTTTGTTTTTCAGCTCGGTGAATAGTGCGGATCCCAGCGTAGCTTTCGCCGTTTCAATGTCGGCACGCAGCGATTTGGCGCTATCCACGTCCTGAGCAGATTCGATGCGTTCGCGGAAATCATCGGCAAGAGAGTCGACATTTACCGACGATTCCTGTGCGCTTTGCGTGGTTGTGACGGTGTCACCTGAGATATCAGCCAGGCTAACGCGTTGCGGCGTTGGGTTGATCTCTTTTTCTGTGCGCTGTTCAATCTCATCAGGGGTGTACACACCAAGAACAACTGCAGGGCAATACAGGCGCGCCCAGTATTTGAGTGCCAGATAAGCGATCTGCTGTTTCGGGTTTGATACCCAAAGTGGAGAATTACGTGTGATTACGCTGGAGAGGAAAACAGGCTCTCCCCAGGTGATATCACTTTCACCGCGAATAACGGCACCTACCCGTACCGACAGTCCTTGTTCATCAGCACTTTCCCAACCGCGTACCATTTCTTTCTTGTCGTACGTCCCGCCACCTTTCGCAGGCTTTTTAACGGTTATCTCGCGGCTGCTGGCACATTTCGACCAGTCGCCCTCGTACTCATAGTGAAAGCGGCCAACGATGGCGTTTGAGCTGGAGATCACCGCATTAACCAGTTGCGCTTCGTATCCCAGGACACCGTTAACCAGGTGCGTCTTTTGCGCCACGGCGTAAGGGTTCATACCCCACTGCATCGCCTGCATGATGATGGCCATGCAGTCTGCCGGATTGCCGCGGAGGTGCTCAGGCACCGTTACGGCTGCCTGTGCCATCAACCCGGCGACAGACTGAAGCTGGGTTAAAGCCTGCACGTTGAAAATGGCATTGCTGGCTGAGATCGTGTTTGGAGTCTGCTGTTCAGCGGTTACGATATTCGTGTTTTCCATCATCATTCCCCTTATGCCTGAGTACGCAGCGCTTCAAGGCGGCGCAGGTCGAAGTCGTTCAGTTCGTCGGTGTAGTCAGCAGTGATTGGCGCTGGCCATTCACCTGTGTCGAATCCGGTTGCGATATTGCGCATCGCTTTGCTGGGCAATGGTATTGATATCAGGCTGAATTATCTCGGTGTTCAGGGTGGTGAGGTGACGCCCGCGGGCCTGACACTCACCATCACGGGCATGACCGGCGGCGCCGGCGCGCCGGATTTTGTTGATGCCCTTGGCAACCTGCAGGATAAGACCTTTGATTTTGTCATCAACCCTTATGATGACACCGCATCACTGGATGCCATCAGAGAATTTCTGAACGATGCAACCGGCCGCTGGGCATGGGATAAACAGCTTTATGGCCACGCATTCACCACTACCAACGGCACTTACGCCGAGCTTGGCACCAAAGGGGAAACCCGTAATAACCAGCATGAGTCACTGCTTGGTGTGTATCGCTCACCGTCACCGCGTTATATCTGGGCGGCGGCACTGACAGGGGCCGCCGCACCCAGCCTGCGTAATGACCCCGCACGTCCGCTACAAAGTCTGCCTGTTTATGGCGTGCTGGCACCGGACCTGGCGGATCGCTTTGAGCTGACAGAGCGCAACAACCTGCTGTACAGCGGCATCTCCACTTACACCGTGGGTGATGACGGGACGGTGATGATTGAAAACCTGATTACCACCTACCAGAAAAACAGCTATGGCGACGAAGACGACAGTTACCTTCAGGTGGAAACGCTCTTCAGCCTGATGTTTGTCACGCGATATCTCCGCACTGCAGTGACCAGTAAATTTGGTCGCATGAAGCTGGCCGCGGATGGCACGCGTTTTGCGCCGGGGGCGGCGATAGTGACGCCAAACATCATCAGAGCCGATCAGATCGCGGAATACCAGACGCTGGTCTTTAACGGCTACGCGCAGGACGCTGAGGCCTTCGCCAGAAACATTATCGTGGAGCAGAACAAAACAAATCCGAACCGCGTCGATGTGTTGTGGCCGGGAACGCTTATGAACCAGTTGCGCATCTTCGCGCTGCTTAACCAGTTCCGCCTGCAGGCTGAATCAACAGGAGCATAAAACATGGCTGGAGATACCACTAATCGCCTGGCAGGTACCGCTTATGTCACCGTAAACGGGGTGACCGTTATGGTGGAGGGCTCATTCAAGTATCAGACCTCCACTGTTAACCGTACCACACTGACAGGCATGGACGGTGTGCATGGCTACAAAGAAAAGCCGGTTGCCCCGTATATTTCTGCCCGTCTTCGCGACAGCGGCGGTACCAACGTACTGGTTTTTAACAAACAGACGAACGTCAACGTGATCGCCGAACTGGCGAACGGAAAGACTATTATCGGTCGCGCGCTATGGACGGTGAACGTTCAGGAAGTGGAAAGCGAAGATGCAGTGTTTGATGTTCGCTGGGAAGGCCGGGACGTAACGGAGAACTAAGATGGCAGAACTTGAACGCACCAAAGTCATTCCCCTCATCAAGCCTCTGGTCGATGAGGCGCAAAAAACACGCTATGAGCAACTGGAGCTGAAGGCGCCGACGCTCAGCCAGGCAGAGCAGTTCTACGAAAAGCAGGCATCGTCCACTTCACTGGCGGCGATGCGCCTGCTGATCTCGCTGGTCACGGATACGCGGGAAAGTGTGCTTCAGCCGATGGATTTTATCGACTTCCGAAAATGCGAGGAGTTTTTGCTCGGTTTTTTGACCTGGAAGCCCTGACCGCCTGGCAGGAAACGGCCGCTGACGTCACATTTTATTTCCGCTGGACAGAAGACAGGGCATGGGGCATGACCTATGCCCGTCTGAAGTGGTGGGTATCGCAGGCCTCCCGTATCAATAAACTCAGGAATCCCGAACCCGATGAGTAATTCTTTCGACTTTGAGCTGGTGGCCAGCGACCAGGCGACGGAAGCCATTGAGCGTATCAATGAGGCTATCCGTGATCTGGAACCAAAGCTGGATAAAACCAAAGAGGGACTCCAGTTAGGAGGGCAGGAGACCCTCGATGGACTGAACGGCTTTATTTCCCGCTTCGAAAATCTGTCCAAAAATGCCCGTGATAATGTTCAGTACATCGGGGACATGGTACCACCGCTGAAGATGGTCGGTGAGCTCTCCGGTAAGCTGGCATCACTGGGGGTTGTTGGAGCGGCGGGATATGGGCTAAAACAGATTGCCTACGGTTTCCATGAGGCCTCAAGGGAAGCCTATAACCTCGATGTCGCCGCGAAAAATGCGGGTATGCGAGTGGACGATTTTTCCCGCCTGTCCGGTGCCATGCGGATACTGGGTGCTGATGGCGACAGTGCAAATTCCTCCATCGAGGGGATGGCTAAAAGCCTGAAGGAGGCCGCCAGTGGTGCCAACAGCCAGGTGCTCGGCGCATTGTCACAGATTGGCGTTCAGATCCAGAAAAACAACGATGGATCCGTTGATACGCTGAGAACACTGGAGTCGATAGCACGCGTTTTACCGAGTCTGCGACCGGACCAGCAGAAATCAGTTTCCGATGCCCTCGGGTTGACGCCGGAAATGCTGGCGCTGATGCGTGAAGGCGTACGGATGAAAGCATTGCTGGCTAAATCTGATGAACTTGGCCTGACGGTTGATCCGGAACTTAACCGGCAATTGTCCGAGGTTAACGGCTCCATGAATGAGCTGGGCGCTGCATGGGATGGGCTGAAAAACCGTTCGAAAAACTCTCTGTTTAAGGGATTGCTTTCCGATGGTTCGGTGAAAGACGGCCTTGAAGGAGTGACCGACTTGTTCACGAATGGCGATTTCACCGGGCTGTCGCATGCGCTGGGGTTTATCAGTAGCAAGGATGCCGGGAAGCTACGCCGCATTCAGGGTGATAAGGCGCTGTATAACACCCTTTCCCGGCGCGAGCGCGGAGCGGTGGATGCCGGCTTTATGACTGATGCCGTCCGTAAACGCTACGACGCGCAATATGGCGCCGGGGACAGAGCTGAACAACTCCGAAATGATTTGTCTGTCATCCTGCCAGCAGGTGCAGCAGCTCCACGCAGAGAAGTGAATTACAGCCAGCCATCTAACCAGGCACTGGGCCTGAGAAATAATAACCCCGGCAATCTCCGGATAGCGCCTAATGCGACCGGAGTGAATCGTGGTTTCGTCACTTATGACAACAGCAGCGACGGGCTGGCGGCAATGGCCCGGCAACTGATGTTATATGGCGATCGTGGGAATAACACGCTGAACAGCATGATCCACACTTATGCGCCACGCTCGGAAAATGATACGCAGTCCTATATCAATTCAGTATCGGCCGCGACAGGTATTCAACCCCAGCTGCGGGTGGATCTGCATAACCCGGAGGTGCTGAAGTCAGTCATGGCGGCCATGATTCAGCATGAGAATGGGGCGCAGCCATATTCTGAAGATGAGATACGGGCGGCAATTCAGACGGCTATCAGTGATCCGCGCTGGTCTGGTCTTCGTGACAGCCGAGTGCTCAGCCAGCAGAGAGAGAACATCCTCGTACCGCAACCGGACAAGTTTGACAGTTCCTCAATCCTGACAGCTTCCGGTAATGGGAGAGACACTGTCAGTGAAAACCTGACCCGGTCCCTCAAAGAGGCGATGGCCGATCAGAAAATGAAGCTGGAAATCACCCTGGTCAATGATAAGGGGGAGAAGAAAACCTATAACGTCGAGGATAACGGCAGAATAACAACTGCCATGAATTACTAACCCTATTAAACCGCCACCCTGGCGGTTTTTTAATTCAGGAGGCCTGATGGCAATTATCCAGGATGCAATAACTTCTCTGATGGGGGGCGGTGGTAGTGAGGACTGGTTGAGCCAGCTACGTCCCGGCTCGTTCCGGGGCGTGCCTTTTGCTGTGGTGAATGAGGAAGGCAGTCATGGCCGGCGGCAGGCGGTTCATGAATATCCATACCGTGATACCGCCTGGATTGAGGATATGGGGCGCGGGACACGGCGATTTATTATCCGTGGCTTTATCGTCCAGAACAGTCTGGTATACGGCGGTGGCGACGTTATTTCTCAGCGCCAGTCATTGATCAATGCGTGTGAAGCTAAGGGGAGTGGTACGCTCATTCACCCCACGCTGGGGGAGATGACCGTTTCCATACCTGAGAACGGGTTAAGGCTTTCCGGCTCCGCCGACAACGGTCGTTCGTTTGAATTTACCCTGATGGTGATTGAGTCGGGGTTAAAGGTCTTTGCCGTTACCGACAGCGCCGCCGCGGGGAATACCGTTGGCACCAACTATCTGAAGCTGGTTAGTACGACGGTTGCCAGTACCCTCGCGAGAATTAAAAGCGAGATCCGCGGTGTGTCGCAGGGGATTCAGACCATCAGGGGAACCGTGACGTTCTGGACCAATATGGTGGATAACACCATCAGTGAGGTAACAAACGTCAGTAACGTGCTGGATTCTACTTTCGGGAATAATCGTTACGGGCGGTACAGCAAGGGGACCGTAGGCGGGAGCTCTTCGGGTATTAACGGCAATCGTGATGCCGATGATTCAGAAGACCATCAGGCATTGTCTGAACAGGTTACCGCCCGGGCGGTGATGGATCGCCAGGCTGTGCTCGATACAACGGCTGCACTGAATGAATCTGTATCGGTCGAGGAATTTGTTCAGGGCGTTGCCGATGTGATTAATCGCATTCTGTCCAGCGCTGGTAGCGTGAGTGACAAAATTGCCGCATTTGAAAAACTGGCGGCTTCAACCAGTACCGGATACCAGCGTTCCGAAAGCAGCCAGCAACTGGCTGGCACCATGAACACGCTGATCGTAGTGCTATGTACCGGAGCCATGACGGATGCTGCTGCAGATTACAACCCAACCAGTCGTAATGAGGCCGAAGAAATCACTCAACGCGTGGCCGGGCAACTGGATACCGCGTTACTACTGGCGGGCGACCGTGGCGATGATGATCTTTATACGGCATTGATGGACGTGAGAACCGCTTTTCTGAATACCATGGCTCAGACTTCATCCGGACTGAGTGAGTTGATGCAAATCAATACTGCGGTGCCGGTTCCTGCCCTGGTACTGGCCAACCGCCTGTATCAGGATGCCTCGCGGGCAAATGAACTGATACAGGAGGCCAGCGTACCGCATCCGGCATTTATGCCGACGACGATGAAGGTGTTGAGACAATGAGTACGGATAATGATCAGGATATTGTCTCCCTGACAGTGGGCGGAAAAATCATTGAAGGATGGGACTCTGTGCGGGTGACCCGTGGCATTGAGCGTTTTCCCTCCGATTTTGACCTGGGACTGATGGATTATTTTCCGGGAAGTGACCAGAAGCAGCTGGTAAAGGAAGGGATGCCTTGTCAGGTAAAGCTTGGTAACGACCTGGTAGTGACGGGGTATGTTGATGACTGGTCGCCTGCTATTTCCCGTTCGCGCCATGAAGTCAGAGCCTCAGGCCGCAGTAAGTGCGCAGATCTCGTTGATTGCTCTGCTGAATGGCCAAATAACGTCATCAATAACAGTAATGCGCTTGATATTGCCTCCCGCCTCGCATCCCATTACAACATTGGCGTAAGTACAGACGTTGATGATCTGGTGAAAGTTCCGCAATTTTCCCTGAACTGGGGGGAATCGCCACAGGAAATACTTGATCGTGTCTCCCGCTGGTCGGCATTGCTTTATTACGATCAGCCTGACGGTAACTTATTTCTGACCCGGGTGGGGACAAAGCGCGCGGCCAGCGGTATCGCAGAAGGGGTAAATATCGAACAGGCTTATTACCGCCGTTCGATGGCTGACCGCTTTTCTGATTACGTCGGCGTATCGATGAGCATTTCGCCGATTGCAGGATTCTCGCCAGATACGGCTTATGATTCGGTGACGCTGGCGACGGCCCGCGATCCTGAGGCGGCCAGTATGCGTTACCGAAAACGGATCATTATTGTTGAAAGTACACTGATGGCTTCACAACAGGCTCAGCGAGCGATTGACTGGGAGATGAACCGCCGATACGGCCGTTCCCGTCAGTTAACGGTGACGATTGATTCCTGGCGCGATAAATCCGGGAAATTATGGGAGCCGAATACGCTTATCCCGGTCAACATCCCGAGTCTGCAGCTGCCTGACACCGAATTGCTTATCGCAGAGGTGACTTATATCAGAGACAGTGACGGCACCCATGCGCGCCTTTATCTGATGCCCCCGGAGGCTTTCGCTGTCCAGCCTTATGCTTTCTACCAGCAAATACCCGGACTAAACCAATGAATCAAAATTTAAAGAAATCGGCCACGCGCATCGCCGGCATGCTGGGCATTGGCCGTATTACCACGCAGAAAGATAGCGGGGTTGTGCAGGAAATCCAGTACCAGACTCCGCTGGAAGTGGCCAGCGCCCCACGGCTCTCTGATTTTGGTTTTTCATCGGGGTTACCGGCGGGATCGGATGTGCTTATTGCCTTTCTCGGCGGGGACCGCTCCAGTCCTGTCGTCATTGCCTCTAACCATCAAAGCTTCCGGTATACCGGGCTTAAGCCAGGCGAAACCGTGGTCTATAACCAGCAGGGGATGAATATTCATCTGACCGAGGAGGGAATTTTCATTGATGCGAAAGGCAAAGATGTAGAGATCAATAATGCCAGAAACATCACCGCGACGGCAACGGAACAGGTAAAGCTGGTTACCCCCAAACTCCTGGTGACGGGTGACATCATCGATAACTGCGAGACGAACAATTCAACGCTCAAAGCGCTGCGGGATGCTCACAACGATCATGACCATGACGTTAAAAAAGTTCAGTCCGGCGATAGCACGATCATAAGCGAAAAAACAGAGAGTCAGGTATGAGTGATATTTCCTCATTCTGGGATGTGGATGCCATTCATGCTGACTGGCAAACCGGTAACGGCGTACTGACATCTGAGAATGATATGCACACGGCCATAATTATCAGTTTGTTTACTGACGGACTGGCGCGCGCTGATGATGATTATGAAGGAACTGACCGCCGCGGCTGGTGGGGGGATCTGGACAACGACCGGAATATTGGCTCAAGGCTGTGGCTACTGCGGCGTGAAAAACTGACGCGCGAAGTGGCGATGAGAGCTGAAGATTATGCCGAAGAGGCTCTGGCCTGGATGAAGTCGGATGGTATTGCAGCAGCGATAGAGGCTCAGTCAGAGATTGTTTTCCCGAATAGGCTGAACCTCATCATCCGGTATTTGCCGCCGGCGGGGGACTGGCAGGAGTTCAAATTCTTCTGGCTATGGGAGCAACTGAATAATGCCATTTAAGCGGAAAACACTGAGCGAGCTCCGGCAGGAGAATCGCCAGTTTATGCAGGCAGAGCTTGAAAGTGTTGGCGCGCTGTTACGGTTTGGCAACCTTAAGGTGCTCGCTGATATGGATGCGGGCATGGCCCATCTGCACTACGCCTACCTGGATTATATTGCCCGTCAGAGCACGCCTTTCACCTCTACCGATGAGTGGCTTGCCGGATGGATGGCGCTAAAGCAGATTTACCGAAAAGCCGCAACGGCAGCACGCTCTCCGGCGGCGACCGTTACCGGAACGCCGGGGAAAACACTGTCAAAAGGGGCGGTGTTAAACCGTGATGATGGTTACCAGTACACAACCGATGATGCCATAACGATAAACACTGCTGGCAGTGCGTCGGTTGCTGTAACAGCGGTTTTGCCGGATATCACAGACGATGTGACAGGAGGAGGCACTTCCGGAAATGCCGATGCTGGCACCATTCTTACACTGGATGCTAATGCCCCCGGCATAGACAGCTCGGTTACGCTGATTGAGCCCGCCACCGGCGGCGCCAACATTGAAAGTGAAGAGGATTTCCGATTACGTGGTCTGCTGGCGTATCAGAATCCCCCGCAGGGCGGGAGTGACACTGATTATAAAAGCTGGGCTTTATCCGTGTCGGGGATCACCAGGGCATGGATACGGCGCCGGGGGATGGGGCCGGGTACCGTGGTGATTTACATCATGTGCGACGGCGATGATAAAACCAATCATGGATTCCCTGCAGGAACTGACGGTGTCTCTCAACTGGAAGAGTGGGGGGCTGTAAAAGCCACCGGGGATCAGGGGAGAGTTGCCGATTATATGTATCCGCTTGCGCCGGTTACCTCCCTTAACTATGTCTGCTCTCCCATCGAACGCGTTATCGATTTTGAAATAAGCGGGATATCTGATGCCGACAGCGCAACGACTGCGGCCATTGCTGATGCGATTGACGGGGTATTGTTTGAATCTGCTAACCCGCTCGGCACAGGGAAAATTTACCTTTCAGATCTCAACCGTGCGATAGGGGATGTTGCCGGTACTTCAGGTTATATCCTTGTGTCGCCTTCTGCGAATATTGAGCCGGGAGTTGGGGAGCTGGCTGTTCGTGGTGAGGTGAACTACACATGAGCCTTTTCTCAACAGACGATTATCAGAAGGCACTGCAGGCGCTTATCCCCACCGGCCGAGCGTGGACACGGGATCCAAAAGCTGTTCAGGCCGCTGTACTGCGGGCCATTGCGGCCAGTTTCCAGCGAAGTGATAACGACGCACTTGCATTGCTGCGCGGTGCCTTTCCAAAAACTGCGACGATTATGCTCACCGAGTGGGAAAAAACACTCGGCTTACCTGATGATTGCTCAATTGGCGAAGTGGATACGATTGCGAAGCGTCAGTCTGCCATTGTATCGAAACTCATCAGCACCGGCGGGCAGTCAAAGAGCTATTTCATCAGTATTGCCGCAGCAATGGGTTATACGATTTCGATTAAGGAATACCGGCAGGCGCGTGCTGGCTTATCGGTATGTGGTGACGGGCTAAATGGGGATGACTGGCCATTTGTCTGGCTGGTAGAGGCAGAAGACACAACGATAACTTATGCCCGTGCAGGTCTGAGTTATTGCGGCGATCCATTACGCTCCTGGGGTAATCGCCAGCTTGAGTGCCGGATAAATGCCCTTGCCCCCTCATACACCCTGGTGAAATTTGGCTATATCTATTTCGGTTTTAACGATGAGGGGGTTTACGAAGTCACGCCTGAGTTTGCCAGAATATTTGATATCGCTTCCGGTTACGTTTAATTCAGACATTTAAAAAGAAGGTTTATATGAGAAAAGTTGGCAGTACAACTGACACCGCTGATGCTAATGGTGAATACACTAATGGTAATGTCGCTAATGGTATTTCACCGACAATAATTAATGCTGAGATGATGAATACCTTTCAGCGTGAGCTGGTAAACGTTGTTGAGGGCGCGGGGCTTGAGCTTGATCCTGATGATGATTCACAGGTTCTTAAAGCGATTGGTGGCGGTCGCCTGCTTAATATTGTCACCTTTACTAAGTCAGGGACTTACACTCCAACTAAAGGGACGAAAAGAGTGCGGGTGAAAGTTTGGGGAGCGGGGGGAGGTGGCCAGAATGCTCCAGTTAGTGTGGGCGCATCTGGAGGTTGTGCTGGTGGATTTTCGGAAGGGTTATTTAATATTTCTGATAACGAAACTATATCTGTGACGATAGGTACTGGTGGCAGTGCTGTTGCTGCTGGTGTCTCGTCTAAAGGCGGGAATGGTGGTGATACAAGGTTCGGGAGTTTAATCTCAGCTACTGGAGGGAGTGGTGGCGGGGCTACAGTTCCTGCTGGAGGTATCGGAAGTGGCGGGAACATTTTAAATATTACTGGCGGAATATCTCAAGGTGGTCTGTATTATGGTTCTGATGCTTTTATTGGCGGGGCTGGAGGATCTGCATTTTCATCAACGGGTGGCAATGGCCACTTCGGTAGTTCTGGCGATGATGGCGGTTTCCCCGGCTCAGGTGGTGCCGGGGGGAATGGTAACTATTCATCAGGAAAAGGAGCGAATGGTTTAGTTTACCTTGAAGAGTTTTCCTGATTATTTTTGCTTTGAGCGTCCGCCCTTATTTTTGCTCTAATTTTAATTAGTGGCTTGTCTATTAATATTACACAAACGATCCCAAGTGCAATTGATATTGGGTAGCCTAATAAAAAGATGGATAAGCCACGATTTTCACCACCAATAGCAAGCCATGCTAGAAATCCACCAAAATATTGACAAAGAAAAATTGGATAGGCCAGGTCACCAAACCACTTGAGTATTTTCTCAAGATGTATGTTTGTCTTTATTTTTAATAATACCAGGGTTGTAAACAATGCTATTACATTATTGGTGTAGTAAAGTATTATGTTGTACTGACCTAATGCATTAATTGTATATAAATGCCAATTGGTAATAAAAATCCCGATGCAAATAAATGTTATTAAAAAAGCTTTGTGTGGAGAAAGATACATAGCTTTGAACTTTCTATGGGCAAAATAACCCAGAGAACCCATGCTAAAAGGAAGTGTTGCAGCAAGGAATGGGAAATACGCCATATCAAAAGAATGGTGTACTACATATACGTAAGCATGATAAAGCAGTGAAAGCAGAATCGACGTAATGGCTGTAAATTTATTTCGGGCTATGAAAAGCCACAATAAAAAATAACATGTTATCTCAACACCCACTGACCATGATGATGTGACTATTCTGAATCTATTACCATCAATAGCAAAGTGATAAATGGATGAAAAGGCACCGAATGGATTTGCTACAGCATTATCAGAAAGGAAAGCCCAGGGGAAGATTAAGAGGTTTCCTAATAAATCTCCAGGTAAGAAATTGCCTGTCCAGTTTGAGTGGAATTCCTTTGCGGATGGAATTAATTTTATAATAAGAAAGCCCATGACGAGAAAAAATATATATGCCGGGAATAACCTCAGCATTCTATTTTTCCAAAACATAGAGAAGTTGAACTTGTATGTTTCATGCAAAATGTATGTTATTAAAAAACCACTAATAACATAGAAGCAATTCACTGCAAAGTTGCCAAGTGCAGGTATGCGAGCCGTTAAGTGAAAAGCAATGACGCACGATGCCAAAAAAAACCTTATTAGGCCAAGCATTATTTTATCTCCGCGCCAATATCGCGCATTTTATTTATTACATTGTTAAGTTGCTCATCAGACAGAACAAGCTGAGCTGCAATATAAAACAGTATGTGTCTTGACATTACCCTGGGGCTCTCTCCGCCAGTGTATTTCCGCCATTGGCTATCGCTGGCTACACCTGCGAGCCCTGCCATTTGGTTTCCGGAGTAATTTAGTGCGGATTTCAGTCTGGCTAAATCTTCCTGCGTTGGAGGGGTGTATTTATTTATTAAAATCATTCTCTTATTTAACCGTTTAAACACGTAAGGCGATGTTAGCCCTGAAGGGGCGGGGCGTCAATCTTAATTGCTTCATTGAAAAGATGAAGACAGGAACAGGTATGGACAAAAGATATAATACCGGCAATCCAAGACCTTCAAATAGCATGAAGGATCTGAATGATAACGCCCTGGCGTACGATGATTTCCTGAACAGCGAAAGAGATACTTTTATAGATCGTTTTGGTAACGCCCAGGATACGATAATTGGGGCTACTAAAAAAATGGCAGCTGCTACCGACGCTGTTATTGATGAAGCCCGCCAAAACCTGATCCCTCTGAGCAAGCAATACATGACGCTTGCTGATGCACAGGCAGATATTGCTAATATCCCCGAGGGGAGCACTACTTATTATCGCAGCCCGGATGACAGCGCCCTCGCGATCGAGGTCATGAACGTTGGCGGAACGTTGCAGCCAACCGGTCGCAGGATGATTTCTGCTGGATATGTTGACGCGCTGAGAGATTTGGTTGCCACTGAACTGGCGAAAATTATGGCTTTCGGTGCTGCTCAGACTACCGATGCATACCCAGATATTGCTGAGCTCATTCTTGATAGTGTAGGGCATGCCGTTTATCGCCGTTATACCGATGGCACGAGCCAGTTTCCGGCATTGATGATTGGTTCAGGGATTGAGCTTGTGCAAATTGCAGGTGGAGGATTTGTCTGCCAGATGCGCGCCACTGGTGAAGAAATATTTAACATTTCT
The DNA here is from genome assembly GCF_032029835.1 of Escherichia sp. AM3. Taxonomy (NCBI): domain Bacteria; kingdom Pseudomonadati; phylum Pseudomonadota; class Gammaproteobacteria; order Enterobacterales; family Enterobacteriaceae; genus Escherichia; species Escherichia sp. AM3. The sequence continues at coordinate 54,089 of NZ_JAVUPQ010000020.1, forward strand.
GCCCTTGGCAATCTGACACATGGCAGCCTGACCACGTGGTTTGCTGATGATGACAGTGTCAGTGACTATTCTGAAATACATATGGACGGACAGGGGAGAATTTTTCGGCGAGTTCGCACAGATGGTACCGTGGAGCAGCTGGGCGATGACACACCTGATGATGACGCCTCTGAATTCCCAATGGTTGCTTCAGTTGATGGAAATATCATTGCGGTAGATGGCAGCGATGTAACTCAGATCACGAACGACTCCGGAGTTTCAAATATTGCGCCAGTGGCATATGCGGAATTTTTGCGTTATTTGTCGAATGTCAGCGGCAACTACATCACTTATCGATCCACTTATGACGGGAATTACCGGGCGCGAGAGTCATTGCGCTTTCTTATTCACCTGATTATAACTGGTCAGTCTCTTGCTGCAGGCGGTTCAACGCAAGCACAAAGCCCTGTAACGACAACAGCGCAGGCAGATTACGGCATACTCTCGTTTGAGACCGGCCCGAAAGTCGATTTTAAGTATGACACGCTGAATGAATCGCTCCTTGAGGCTGTCATCCCATGCCGGGAGAATGCTGGGACGCGGCCTGGACAGGAGTCGCCATCAAGCGGTATGGCGTTTAAAATTCATGATCTCACCGGGCATACGGTTCTGGTTTCCGATGCGTGCTCATCCGGTACTGCAATCGCAGACATTTCATCCGGTTCAGCGACTTTTACTGGTGCAACGAAAATGATTCAGTCAGCTGTAGCCATGGCTGAAAAGTTGGGTATGCAGTATGTTCCCGTAATGGTGCTTATCCACGGCAACCAGAATGCAGCAGCAGGCACATCTATATCCAGTTATCGCGCCGCAATGGAGACTCTCCGTGCTCAGTATGAGTCTGTCATTAACGCGGCAACAGGAAAAAGCCAGTCGCTTCACATGTTTGTAGGCCAGTTATCTAATACCATTCCATACGGCGGAACTGCCGGTTCGACCAAAACTAATAACATCGGTATCGCGCAATATCAGGAAGCCCGTGATAACGCATTAATCCATCTTGCCAGCGCACAGTATGCCCGCCCGTATTCAGACGGTGAGCATCTGACCAGCGCAGGGTATCGGACAGAAGGCGAAGTTATTGGCGCGGTGGTTGGTGGGTGGCTGAATGACAATACAAAATCCTCGCTTGTGCCGATAGAGTCTGGTGTTGTGCAGTCAGGAACCACAATCACTATACCAGTGGCGGGTTGTGTTGGTGATCTCGTGATTGACACCTCGAGGGTTACCGATCCAGGCAACTACGGCTTTGTCCTGACCGGGGCCACAATTGCTTCGGTAGCCGTTAGCGGCAGCGGATCAGCAGCAAAAATAGTTATCACCAAGACCGATTCTACCACTGCGACGGCGATATCTTATGCAAGCCAGGGGATTGCCGGACAAAACCCCGGCCCTGTAACCGGTTCGCGCGGGTGTATCAGAGATTCCCAAACAGGGACGTCACTATCCGGCCTGCCTCTCTATAACGACCTTTGCGTTTTCTCCATCCAGCTTTAAAGGACTGTAAATCATGACTACCCGCTTTTATGTTGATAACGGTGTGACAGCCACGCGTTACCTTGACACTTACCCTTATCCATACGACATCACCCAACTTCCGGCTTTAATACCGGGGATTATCCTGCAGGCTGATTTTGACGTAAACGACACTGCATCATTAACCAGAAACCGGGTTGGAGCTGCTATGTCCGTTGTTGGCTCTCCTGTTCTTGGTGATTACGGCGTCAGCCTCACTGAGGCTAACCACCTGGATACAAACATCGACATAGCAGCATATAACGGCAGCGATCTGACAATGGTGACAATAGCTGTCCATCCAGGGGTAATTGGTGCTGTTGTGGGCCGGGTGCAGATGAACGCGCCACAGCGTACTCGTGGTACACAAACTACGGCTACAGCGTGGAGAGCTAAATGGTTGACTGCAGCAGGTGCAGCACAACAGGCCGACCTTATCCCGTCTACTGCCGCAATTGATGGCGAAATGGCAGTCAGTCGGTTTGTGCGAGACAACGGTAGCGGATCAATGCTGACTAAGCTTGATCTGCCACGCACATCACAGTCAGCAACCGGCACCGCAGCGACGACTCCTTATGCTGTACCTTCGTCAAAAATTCTGCTGGGCGGTTCTGTCGAGGGAGCCACGACTGCCACTATCTTCATGCGGGCATGCCTGATTGTATCTAGGGCAATAACGGATGCTGAAATGGCAACTATTTACACCTATTACAAAAATTATTATCAGCTGAAAGGCAAAAACATTTAAGGAGTGCATATGGCTGGCTATATTGCGGATTATCAGGCGACAAAAAACGGTCAGGTAATTTATTCAGGAACGCTTGCTGTTGAATCAGAAGGAAATGATGCAGCGATAAAAGAGGCTGTGATGGCTGAGCTGAATGCAATAAATATGAAATTCGGTGGTGGAATACCTGATGCCGTCACAGTTAATTCATGGTCTGCTGAATAATCAAAACGTTAGCACAGAAGCGTGCATTGATAGCCATGGGCTATATTGATCTTCTCTCCTCATAAAACTACTGTATATAAAAACAGTATTTATCGGAGGGCAGATCATGCTTAGACAGTCAGACATCGCCGCGGCTTTCCGCGAGTCCATTTTGCGCAGTTCCAAGGGGTTCCAGTACCTTCACACCCGCGACTTCGTTACTGCGCTGCGCCGGCGCGGCATCCATTTTTCCGAGGAGGAGGCGAACTCCTGGATCGCACGCGAGCAAACGTATTTCGTCGACAAAACGGCAGAGCATAGTGAAAACCGCCTGTGGATGATGGCCAACATGGGGAGGGTTCTGAGGAGTTATCTTGCGATGCGCTATAGGTTTGCCCCATCCCTCCCAAACCAACCTTTTTTATAACCATCAAAAATCTGGTGATGCTTCGCCGTTTCTCCTGTTTTCATAACAGGAGAAATCCCATGATTTACGGTTATGCCCGAGTATCAACAAACCACCAGGACACTGAATTGCAACTAACGGCGCTCAAGTCAGCGGGTTGTGAGAAAATTTTTGAAGAGCATGCCAGCGGGAGGAAATCGAATCGGCCGGTTCTAAAACGGCTGATCGCCACTATGCAGCCGGGGGATGAACTGGTGGTCTGGAAGCTGGACAGGATAGGCCGCAACGTTCTGCATGCGCTGTTGATGTTCCAGCAGTTACAGGAAAAGGGTATCAACTTCCGCAGTATTACCGATGGCGTGGATCTCAAAACAGCCAGCGGCCGCTATAACTTTCGTAACATCCTTTCCGCAGCACAATATGAATCTGATCTTAATAGCGAACGTACCTTAGCAGGGCTGGCCGTAGCCAGGGCAAAAGGGCGAGTTGGTGGTCGCAGGCCTAAGTTCACGGATGAGCAATGGCGGGAAATGGGGGAGCGGATGGCAACCGGTGAATCACGACAAAGCGTATCAAAAACGTATGGAGTAGGGCTCTCAACTCTGTATAAAAAGTTTCCAGCTAGCTGATAACGGGAAAGAAACAGAGAAGGGCACAAATATTGTGTACTTTAATGTGCCCTTTAATTTATTGATTGGTGGTTGAATTGTCCGTAACTTTTTGATTTAAGTGCAAATTTCTAATAAATTAGAACACTTTCTTAAATGGTTTCACTGAAACGTGTTCATAGACTCCTGCCGCTACGTACGGGTCAGCATCGGCCCAGGCCTGAGCTGCTTCCAGCGATTCAAATTCAGCAATAACGGTTGAGCCAGTAAATCCCGCAGCCCCTGGATCGTTACTGTCTACCGCTGGCATTGGACCAGCTGTCAACAAACGACCTTCATCATGCAGTAACTGTAAACGTGCTAAATGTGCCGGACGAACGGAAAGGCGTTTTTCGAGGCTATCAGCTTTGTCTTGAGCGTAAATAACATACAACACGGGCACAACTCCTTGTTCGGGAAAGTTGTAAAGTACGTTATTTGAAAGGGCGAAGATCTGCAACGGAAAGATGATGTCTTTGTTGGTGATGCTGCCAACTTACTGATTTAGTGTATGATGGTGTTTTTGAGGTGCTCCAGTGGCTTCTGTTTCTATCAG
>NZ_JAVUPQ010000021.1:0-56269 GCF_032029835.1 Escherichia sp. AM3
TTTTTCGTCTTGCGACGTTAAGAATCCGTATCTTCGAGTGCCCACACAGATTGTCTGATAAATTGTTAAAGAGCAGTGCCGCTTCGCTTTTTCTCAGCGGCGCGGGGTGTGCATAATACGCTTTCCCGCTACAGAGTCAAGCATTTATTTTTGCTTTCTCTGCCGGAGTTCTCAGGAGAACCCCGCTGACCCGGCGGCGTGTTTGCCGTTGTTCCGTGTCAGTGGTGGCGCATTATAGGGAGTTATTCCGGCCTGACAAGAGGAAATTTAAAATAATTTTCTGACCGCGCAACATTCAACCAAATCAGCCTAAAACTGCCAGTTTTTCGAGCGTTTCGAAGCCGTAACGCTGTAAAACGGGCAATAATTGTTCAGCTCCTGGCGTCATTGCCATACAAAAGGCAATATTCGCATCGGCAGATTTTGCATCCGGGGCTTCATGTTCTAACAACCAGGCCGTTCGGCGAGCAATCGCTGCGCCAGAATCCACCAGCCGGGTTCCCTCTGGCAGCACTTGTAACAGTTCTTCTTGTAGTAGAGGGAAATGGGTGCAACCCAATACAACGGTATCTGGCGGCTCTTTCATTCTTAACCACGGGCGTAGGATACGTTTTAGTGCATCCAGAGAAACATCTTCGCCATGTAGCTTCGCTTCAGCCAACTCAACCATCTCTGCCGAGCCCAGCATTTCTATCTGGCATTCATTAGCGAAACGCGCGATCAGCTCATGAGTATAAGAACGTTTAACTGTTCCGCGGGTTGCCAGTAATCCGACAATGCCATTTGCCGTCAGACGTGCAGCAGGTTTAATCGCCGGCACGACACCAACAACCGGGAAGTCGAACTTTTCGCGTAATGCAGGAAGTGAAACGGTACTGGCAGTGTTGCAAGCGACCACAGCCAGCGCAAGGGGATAACGTTCTTGCACCGCGGTGACAATTGCCACCACTCGCTCAACAATAAACGCTTCGCTTTTTTCGCCATACGGGAAAGCGACGTTATCGAAAGCATAAATGTAATGGAGATCCGGTAAGAGATGCCGGATCTCGTCATAGACCGACAACCCACCGACGCCGGAGTCAAACACCAGCACGGTGGGACGTGGTTCAGAAGGTGTAGCTGCCAGACAAGGTGTATTCCCGTCCTGCAGTTTGGTAGCCATAGACTGTCTCATAATCTTTGTCGAACAGGTTGGCTATTTTACCACGAACTGTCAGGTGAGAGGTGACCGGATACGCAACCGCAAGATCCCACAAGCTCACACCGCCCATTTTAACGGTTTGATAAGGATAAGATGAGTAATCCTTATCATAGCGAGTGCCTAAATACTGATAAGTAATACCCCAGTCGAAGTCATACAACTGCCAGTCGAGCTGGTATTTCACCTGCTGTTTAGCACGGCGTAACAACGGCGTGTCGGTAATCGCATTGCGCGCATCGACATAATCATAACTCACAGTATGCGTCAGTGGTCCGGTATCAAAATTGGCGGTCGCCTCGACGCCCTTAATCCGCGCTTTCCCTTCGTTGTAATATTTCAGGGTGTGATCATCATAATCGATCAAGTCACTGACATCGTTACGATATCCGGAAATACGCCAGTTCACCCCAGCGGTTAAGCCTTCAAACGCGCCTTCCCACTGTTTGCTTTTCTCCGGGTCCAGATTCGGATTTCCGTAGAAGCCATACAGTTGCCCCAGATTTGGTGCCTTATAAGATGTCCCGTAGGAAGCAATGAAGCGATAACCTTCGATGAATTCCCAACCGGCGCTGGTTTGCCAGGTTCCATGACGACCAAACTGTGAGTTATCGTCGCTGCGTGCTGCGCCTTCAAAGGTAAAATCGCCGACTTGTTGCAGCCCGGTCAGATAGATGCCGGTATTACGTTGATCATATCCATCCTCAACATAACCTGTACCCGGCGTCGTAGTCTGTTTCTGCCAGTCGACACCCGCACCAATACTACCGTGACCAACGATGACATTGTTTGCCCACTGGACGGTGTATTGCTTCATCTCATCGAGCGTCGCCGACGAATCATAACGACCATAATGGGGATCGTAGTTGTAATCTTTGCTATGGCTATAGCTGGTAATGAGTTGTGATTTAATCAGTTCGCCGTTATAGCGCAGCCCGGCGTCCCAACTTTGGCTATAGAGTTTACGGGTATCGAGCAACGGTGAACCGGGAGAATAATACGCGTCATAATTGGTACGGTTATCATAGCCATAGCCGCGCACAAAGCCGCTCCAGGCATCAGTAAAGTTATGCTCCAGCGCGCCATAAAGCGTTTTACTTAAAAAACCATCGTTATCTGTCTGCGCTTGCGTTCCGGTATTACCATAGGCAACAACATCATAACCATGAGTATGGGCATAATCGCCCAACAGCGTTACCCGTGTCTTATCCCCCAGTTGTTGCTGCGTAGAGACATCATAGTTCTGATAACTATTGCTTCCCCACCCTGCTGAAATTTCCGTTCCGGGTTCATCGCGCGTCGTGATGATATTCACCACCCCGCCTATTGCATCGGAACCATAAACAGCGGAGCGCGGCCCACGGATATATTCAACACGCTGGACAAGCGCAATAGGGAACTGGCTAAGGTCGGCAGAACCACTCACCCCCGCCAGATTCAGGCGTACGCCATCAATTAACACCAACACATGACTGGCATTTGTACCGCGAATAAAAATAGATGAGAGCTGACCTGAACCGCCGTTTTGGGTGATATCGACGCCCGGAAGACGGCGCAGCACATCATTGACCGAGGTCGACTGCCAGCGGTCGATATCCTGACGGGTCACAACGGTGGTTGGTGCAAGCACAGTGCTGCGCGGCTGTTCAAAACGGTTAGCAGTAACGACGAGAGTATCCGGGCTGGTATCCTGTGCCCAAGCGGAAAATGCCGTGACGGAACACGCCGTCAGCAGCGAAGCTTTTTTAATCATTGTAAAGCATCCACAATAGAAGAAGGATGCCGCAGGTTTCATCAATATTACGCGATGATGAGAACCAGATGCGACGTTGGCCGGCAGGTCTTCGGGCTTGGAGGGGTATCTAAGATACTAAGAGATGATGACTTCCCACCGGATGGCAGTGTCCGCATAACGCAATCATCGCACCTTTCCTTACCGCTGCGCGTCAGCTCCAGATTCGCACTGGATTCCCTATTAACTCACAGGACCGGCAAGTGGATGCTACAGGTTGTAACAAGTTACTGTCCAGACGTAGCTCACAAATAGGAATTCATCAAGATCTGGACATCTGATGAGCAATCCCTACAATCGCCGCGTACTTTAATTTTTCAGGATACATCATGACCCCCGAACACCTTCCAACAGAACAGTATGAAGCGCAGTTAGCCGAAAAAGTGGTACGTTTGCAAAGTATGATGGCACCGTTTTCTGACCTGGTTCCGGAAGTGTTTCGCTCGCCGGTCAGTCATTACCGGATGCGCGCGGAGTTCCGCATCTGGCACGATGGCGATGACCTGTATCACATCATTTTCGATCAACAAACCAAAAGCCGCATCCGCGTGGATAGCTTCCCCGCCGCCAGTGAACTTATCAACCAGTTGATGACGGCGATGATTGCGGGTGTGCGTAATAATCCCGTTCTGCGCCACAAGTTGTTCCAGATTGATTACCTCACTACGCTGAGTAATCAGGCGGTGGTTTCCCTGCTATACCATAAGAAGCTGGATGATGAGTGGCGTCAGGAAGCGGAGGCCCTGCGCGATGCACTGCGCGCGCAGAATCTGAATGTGCATCTGATTGGTCGGGCAACGAAAACCAAAATCGAGCTGGATCAGGATTACATCGATGAACGTCTGCCGGTCGCAGGGAAAGAGATGATCTACCGTCAGGTAGAAAACAGCTTTACCCAGCCGAACGCGGCGATGAATATTCAGATGCTGGAATGGGCGCTGGACGTAACCAAAGGCTCAAAAGGCGATTTACTGGAGCTGTACTGCGGCAACGGTAACTTTTCATTAGCGCTGGCGCGCAATTTTGATCGGGTATTAGCCACCGAAATCGCTAAGCCGTCGGTTGCTGCTGCGCAATACAACATCGCAGCTAACCATATTGATAACGTACAAATTATTCGTATGGCGGCAGAAGAATTTACTCAGGCGATGAATGGTGTGCGCGAGTTTAACCGCCTGCAAGGGATCGACTTAAAGAGTTATCAGTGCGAAACCATTTTTGTCGACCCACCGCGCAGCGGTCTGGACAGTGAAACCGAGAAAATGGTGCAGGCGTATCCGCGTATTTTGTACATCTCCTGTAACCCGGAAACGTTATGCAAGAATCTGGAAACATTAAGCCAGACGCACAAGGTCGAACGTCTGGCTCTGTTTGATCAGTTCCCCTACACGCACCATATGGAGTGCGGCGTATTACTGACCGCGAAGTAAAACCCATGCCGGATGCGCCAGCATCCGGCATAATACCGATTACTCAGCAACTTCCTGCTTACGGTTACGCATCTTCGCGCCAATCCAGAACACCATAATGACGGAGAGTACTGCCGGGAAGAAGTTAGAGCCGATATCCGGATATTCCGCACGAACTACCGTGCTGTACAGCAGTACGCCGAGAATAAAACAGGCAGCTGCCAGACCCGGCAAGCCTACCGGCATAGTGCGATTAAGATAACGTTGATGCAGGCAGTAAACCGTCAGCACCAGGGAAATAATCGGGAATACAGAAAATGGCACAATGGAGCTAAACAGCGCTGCGAAAGTACCATTAATCGATAAGCCAGCAACTAACGCCAGCAGCAGCGTACCTCTATCTTGATTTGCTTGTTTCATTACTCGTCCTTCACATTTCCCGGAATAATTGCGGTTTTCTCTTGTTCACGGCGATACCAGTAATAAGCCCCTTTCGAAATCATTCGCAGTTGCAGTACCAGTCGCTCTTCTAATTGCCGACGTTGTTCGACGCCGACGTCCAACGCCTCGGCACCCGCACTGAAGACAATTGTCACCATTGCTTCGGCTTGCGCTTCAGTAAACGCACGCGGCATATGGTTTTCGAGTTCCAGATAGTCCGCAAGTTCCGCAATGAAGTGCTGAATTTCACGCGCAACGGCGGCACGAAACGCAGCGGAGGTGCCGGAGCGTTCCCGCAATAATAACCGGAAGGCGTTAGGATTATTACCGATGAACTCCATAAATGTGGAGACCGAGGTGCGGATCACACTCCCGCCTTTGGCGATACGCTGACGCGCCTGGCGCATGAGTTGGCGTAGCATTAAACCGCTCTCATCAACCATGGTCAGACCCAGTTCGTCTACGTCGCGGAAATGCCGATAAAAAGAGGTGGGAGCAATGCCCGCTTCACGCGCCACTTCACGCAAACTCAGGCTGGCGAAGCTGCGTTCAGCACTTAATTGGCTAAATGCGGCTTCCACCAGCGAACGGCGGGTTTTTTCTTTTTGTTGCGCTCTTACGCCCATCACGATGTCTGAATCCTTGCCAAAAGTACTGCTGGCACTATACCAGAGAATGAACATACTGGATTGCTCCAGTATTGTGAATGAACGGTAACGCAATAAAACATATTTACTGCAATTCTTTGGCCGGTTCTTTTACGTACAGCGGAAACCTGCCGCTTAAACGGAGAGTATCGTCGATAAAAATCCAATAAAACGTCAGGGCAAAAGTAAGAAACAGACAAAGCAAAGGCCGCTCAGGATATAGCCAGATAAATGACGGGGATCAATTGGCTTACCCGCGATAAAATGTTACCATTCTGTTGCTTTTATGTATAAGAACAGGTAAGCCCTACCATGCCACATTCCTACGATTACGATGCCATAGTAATAGGTTCCGGCCCCGGCGGCGAAGGCGCTGCAATGGGCCTGGTTAAGCAAGGTGCGCGCGTCGCAGTTATCGAGCGTTATCAAAATGTTGGCGGCGGTTGCACCCACTGGGGCACCATCCCGTCGAAAGCTCTCCGTCACGCCGTCAGCCGCATTATAGAATTCAATCAAAACCCACTATACAGCGACCATTCCCGACTGCTCCGCTCTTCTTTTGCCGATATCCTTAACCATGCCGATAACGTGATTAATCAACAAACGCGCATGCGTCAGGGATTTTACGAACGTAATCACTGTGAAATATTGCAGGGGAACGCTCGCTTTGTTGACGAGCATACGTTGGCGCTGGATTGCCCGGACGGCAGCGTTGAAACACTAACCGCTGAAAAATTTATTATTGCCTGCGGCTCTCGTCCATATCATCCAACAGATGTTGATTTCACCCATCCACGCATTTACGACAGCGACTCAATTCTTAGCATGCACCACGAACCGCGCCATGTACTTATCTATGGTGCTGGAGTGATCGGCTGTGAATATGCGTCGATCTTCCGCGGTATGGATGTAAAAGTGGATCTGATCAACACCCGCGATCGGCTGCTGGCATTTCTCGATCAAGAGATGTCAGATTCTCTCTCCTATCACTTCTGGAACAGTGGCGTAGTGATTCGCCACAACGAAGAGTACGAGAAGATCGAAGGCTGTGACGACGGTGTGATCATGCATCTGAAGTCGGGTAAAAAACTGAAAGCTGACTGCCTGCTCTATGCCAACGGTCGCACCGGTAATACTGATTCGCTGGCGTTACAGAACATTGGGCTGGAAACTGACAGTCGCGGACAGCTGAAGGTCAACAGCATGTATCAGACCGCACAGCCGCACGTTTACGCGGTGGGCGACGTGATTGGTTATCCGAGCCTGGCGTCGGCGGCCTATGACCAGGGGCGCATTGCCGCGCAGGCGCTGGTGAAAGGTGAAGCCACCGCACATCTGATTGAAGATATCCCTACCGGCATTTACACCATCCCGGAAATCAGCTCTGTGGGCAAAACCGAACAGCAGCTGACCGCGATGAAAGTGCCATATGAAGTGGGCCGCGCCCAGTTCAAACATCTGGCACGTGCACAAATCGTCGGCATGAACGTGGGCACGCTGAAAATTTTGTTCCATCGGGAAACAAAAGAGATTCTGGGCATTCACTGCTTTGGCGAGCGCGCTGCCGAAATTATTCATATCGGTCAGGCGATTATGGAACAGAAAGGTGGCGGCAACACTATTGAGTACTTCGTCAACACCACCTTTAACTACCCGACGATGGCGGAAGCCTATCGGGTAGCTGCGCTAAATGGCTTAAACCGCCTGTTTTAACACTTTATCGAAATGGCCATCCATTCTTGCGCGGATGGCCTCTGCCAGCTGCTCATAGCGGCTGCGCAGCGGTGAGCCAGGACGATAAACCAGGCCAATCGTGCGGCGAGGTTCCGGCTTAATACACGGCAAATAAACAACCCCATCGCGTTTGCGCTCCGGCGGCACAGCCAGCGCAGGCAGTAAAGTGATCCCGCTACCTGCCGCCACCATGTTACGCAGTGTCTCCAGGCTGGTCGCGCGGAAGTGTGTATCTTCATCCGCCCCGGCTTCAAAGCAGAAACCCATTGCCTGATCGCGCAAACAGTGACCATCTTCCAGCATCAGCAGTTTTTCCCCTGCCAGATCGGCCATCGGTACGCATTCGCGGTTCGCCCACGGGTGATCTTCATAGATAGCCAGCAACATTGGCTCATCAAACAACGGCACTTCAATGAATGCTTCGCTCTCTTTCACCAGCGCGAGGATCACGCAATCGAGTTTGCCACTGTCCAGTTGCGCCAGTAACTGGTGGGTCTGTGCTTCATGCAGATACATTTCCAGCTTTGGAAAGGTCTGGTGCAGCATCGGGATAATATGCGGTAGCAGGTACGGTCCAACCGTGGGAATCAAACCAATATGCAGCGGTCCGGACATCGTCTCGCCCTGCTGGCTTGCCATCTCTTTAAGGACTTTCACCTCACGCAGCACGGTACGCGCCTGATCCACCAGCAGCATTCCCGCCTGGGTGAACAACACTTTACGGCTGGTCCGCTCCAGCAACATCACGCCCAACTCATCTTCCAGCTTACGAATTTGCCCGCTAAGCGTCGGCTGGCTAACGTGGCAGGAATCTGCCGCACGCCGAAAATGGCGGTGTTCAGCCAATGCCACCAGGTACTCAAGATCACGAATATTCATTATCCATCCTCCATCGCCACGATAGTTCATGGCGATAGGTAGAATAGCAATGAACGATTATCCCTATCAAGCATTCTGACTGATAATTGCTCACAGAAACGGAGCGGCACCTCTTTTAACCCTTGAAGTCACTGCCCGTTTCGAGAGTTTCTCAACTCGAATAACTAAAGCCAACGTGAACTTTTGCGGATCTCCAGGATCCGCTTTTTTTTGCCATAAAAAAGCCCGGCGATAAGCCAGGCTCAAATTTGTACATATAAATGTTCTTACCCCAACCGAGCCTGCGCAAAAGCAATCGCCTGCGCCACCTGCTGCGGTGAGACGCCGCCTTTTGCCGCACGCTTGTCGAGGCACGATTGCAGCGACAGAATCGGATAGACATCTTCGTCAATCACCTGACTGAATTTCTGCAACTCACTGAGCGGCAGATCTTCCAGCGGTTTGCCCTGACGAATGGCTTCCACCACCGCTTCACCAACAATATGGTGCGCCTCGCGGAACGGTACGCCTTTCGCCACCAGATAATCCGCCAGTTCGGTGGCGTTGGCGTAACCCTGCTGAGCCGCTTCCTGGCAACGTGGACGTTTCACCTGAATGCCGTCCAGCACCAGCGCCGCCATATGCAGGCAGTCCAGCCAGGTATCGAGCGCGTCGAACAGACCTTCTTTGTCTTCCTGCATATCTTTGTTGTAAGCCAGCGGCAAACCTTTCAGCGTCATCATCATGCCGGTTAACGCCCCCTGCACCCGACCGCATTTACCGCGAATCAGCTCCAGCGCATCCGGGTTTTTCTTCTGCGGCATTAATGATGAACCGGAAGTCACGCGGTCAGAAAGCTCCACAAACCCCGCTTCGCCGGTGTTAAAGAAAATCAGATCTTCAGCAAAACGCGACAGATGCACCATGCCGATAGCGGCAGCAGAAAGCAGTTCCAACACATGGTCACGGTCAGAAACGCTGTCGAGACTGTTACGGGTCGCCGAAGCAAAGCCCAGCCAGCCTGCTAACTGTTCACGGTCGATTTCATAGGCCGTTCCCGCCAGCGCGCCACAGCCTAGCGGGCTGACATCCAGACGCTTAAGCGCATCCTGCAAACGGCTTTCATCACGCGCCAGCATCTCAACATAGGCCAGGCACCAGTGCGCGAACGTCACCGGCTGGGCGCGTTGCAGGTGAGTGTAACCTGGCATTACCGCGTCCTGATTGTTTTGTGCGGTTTCCACCAGCGCCGATTGCAGCTGCCGGTTAGCCGTCAGTAACTCGCTAACGGTATCTTTGCACCACAGTTTCAGGTCAGTCGCTACCTGATCATTACGGCTACGCCCGGTATGCAGCTTTTTGCCTAACTGGCCCACTTTGTCGATCAGTTTGCCTTCCACCCAGCTATGGATATCTTCGGCGTCGCTTTCAAGGATTTGTTGTGGCCTGGCGCGAACATCTTCCAGCAACACGTTCAGCGCCTCTTCCAGTTGCGCCTGCTCTTCTGCGGTTAACACGCCTACCGTGACCAGGGCTTTGGACCAGGCCACAGAGCCAACAATATCCTGCTCCGCCAGACGGTAATCAAAGCGCAGTGAGTCGTTGAATTGTTTGAACCGTTGATCTGCTGCCTGGGTAAAACGCCCGCCCCAAAGTGCCATAACTCTGTTTCCTTATTTTGAAATTCAATGCCGGAAAGCTGCGCCTCCGGCCAACAAAACTTAAGCTAAAATCCGCGTACCCATCGGCATACCGTTAAACAGTGCCGGAAGCTGCTCCGCATGACGCCAGGAGGCGATATCTACCGGACGGCCCAGCGTGCGGGCCGCATCCAGCGCCGCGTTCACTTTCACTATCATGCCGTCAGTAATAATGCCCTGCTCAATCAGTTGTTCTGCTTTCGCGGCGGTCATTTCGGCAATGCGTTGCCCTTTGCCGTCGAGAATGCCGCTGACGTCGGAGAGCAAAATCAGATCCGCGCCCAGCGTTGCCGCCAGCGCCGTTGCCGCCTGGTCGGCATTGACGTTCATCAGTTGCCCTTCGTCTGTTACGCCAATGGAGCTGACCACCGGCAGATAACCGTTCTCCAGCAAGGAGTTGATAAGCTTAGGCGAACCTGGCTGCGCCAGTCCAACATGACCTAACTCTTCATCAAGCTGGGTCACTTTGACGCTGTCGCCGTCACCGAGAAACAAACCTACGGCCGCAATCTGATGTTTCTTCGCCCATGCCAACAGGGTTTTATTTGCCGTTCCCGCCAGTGCTCCGGTGATAATGTCTATCTGATCAGCAGGCGTCACCCGCAGGCCGTTTTTCTTTTTCACCGGCAGATTCAGCCCTTTCATCAGCTCATCCACCACGCAACCGCCGCCGTGCACAATCACCAGCGGACGCTGATGTGACTCACGATAATTCACCAGTGCGCTAAACAGACGTTCCAGCGCCTCTTCACTATCCAGCAGTACGCCGCCCAGTTTGATAATTAATGGATTCATCATTGCACCCTTAAATAAGAGACTGCGTTTCCGCATAGCCGAAACGAATATTGGCGCACTGTACCGCTTGTGCCGCCGCGCCTTTCAGTAAGTTGTCTTCGGTCGCCACAATAATCAAATGCTCGCCCTGAACGGCAAACCCGATATCGCAAAATGGCAGCCCAACGACATTTTTCAGCGCCGGAACGCCTTTGTCATACAGCCGCACCAGCGGTTTATGGGCATACGCCTGCTGTAACACTTGCGCGACTTGCGCCTGGGTCACACCCGATTTCAGGCGGCAGGTAATGGTTTCGAGAATGCCGCGCGGGAAATTGCCCAGATGTGGGGTGAAGATAACGTCAGCACCGAGGTGTGTGGCGATCTCTGGTTGATGGCGATGAGTAAAGACGCCATACGGTTGCAGGCTAACTTCACAAAAGCTGTTTGAAATGGCCGCTTTACGCCCTGCACCGCTCACGCCGCTGGTGGCGTTGATCACCGGCCACTGATTGAGGTCAAGAAGATCGGCATCAATCAACGGTTTCAGCGCCAGCTGTGCCGCCGTCGGATAACAGCCCGGCACCGCAATCAAATTCGCTTCTTTTAATTTATTACCGCACCACTCCGCCAGACCGTAGGCTGCCTGTTCCAACAGTTCCGGGTATTGATGGGTAAAGCCGTAATATTTTTCATAGAAGGTGGCGTCGTTAACACGAAACGCGCCGGAAAGGTCGAACACCACGCAGCCCGCTTCAAGAAACTGCGGCGCTAAATCGTGGCTAACTTCATGGGCGGTGGCGAGAAACACTACGTCCACCCCTGGGCTAAACTCGCTGATATCCGACATCGGCTGCAACGGCAGATCAACGATGCCTTTTAGCTGCGGATGCAAATCGGAGATTAACTTTCCCGCATCATTGCTTTGCGCTGAAACAGTCAAAGCGGTTATGTTCATATGCGGATGGCGATTTACATAGGTCACTAGCTCTGCGCCAGCGTAGCCGCTGGCACCCACAATCAGCGTATTCAACATCGGGGCTATTCACCTTCTTATGTCTGGTTGCCAGGTTAAACGTAAAACATTCACCTTACGGCTGGTGGGTTTTATTACGCTCAACGTTAGTGTATTTTTATTCATAAATACTGCATGAATATTGATACTATCATGACCAGAGGTGTGTCAACAATGAAAAACAAATTACCGCCATTTATCGAGATTTACCGCGCTCTGATTGCCACACCTTCAATAAGCGCCACGGAAGAGGCACTCGATCAAAGCAATGCAGATTTAATCACTCTGCTGGCGGACTGGTTTAAAGATTTGGGCTTCAATGTGGAAGTGCAGCCTGTTCCAGGAACTCGCAACAAATTCAATATGCTGGCAAGTATCGGACAGGGGGCTGGCGGCTTGTTGCTGGCGGGGCATACCGATACGGTGCCATTTGATGACGGTCGCTGGACGCGCGATCCGTTTACACTGACGGAGCATGACGGCAAGCTTTACGGCTTAGGCACCGCCGACATGAAAGGCTTTTTTGCGTTTATCCTTGATGCGCTACGCGATGTCGACGTCACGAAACTGAAAAAACCGCTCTACATTCTGGCGACTGCTGATGAAGAAACCAGTATGGCCGGAGCGCGTTATTTTGCCGAAACTACCGCCCTGCGCCCGGATTGCGCCATCATTGGCGAACCGACGTCACTACAACCGGTACGCGCACATAAAGGTCATATCTCTAACGCCATCCGTATTCAGGGCCAGTCGGGGCACTCCAGCGATCCAGCACGCGGAGTTAACGCTATCGAACTAATGCACGACGCCATCGGGCATATTTTGCAATTGCGCGATAACCTGAAAGAACGTTATCACTACGAAGCGTTTACCGTGCCATACCCTACGCTCAACCTCGGGCATATTCACGGTGGCGACGCTTCTAACCGTATTTGCGCTTGCTGTGAGTTGCATATGGATATTCGTCCGCTGCCTGGCATGACACTCAATGAACTTAATGGTTTGCTCAACGATGCATTGGCTCCGGTGAGCGAACGCTGGCCGGGTCGTCTGACGGTCGACGAGCTGCATCCGCCGATCCCTGGCTATGAATGCCCACCGAATCATCAACTGGTTGAAGTGGTTGAGAAATTGCTCGGAGCAAAAACCGAAGTGGTGAATTACTGTACCGAAGCGCCGTTTATTCAAACGTTATGCCCTACGCTGGTGCTCGGTCCGGGTTCCATCAATCAAGCTCATCAGCCTGATGAATATCTGGAGACGCGGTTTATTAAACCCACCCGTGAGTTGATTATCCAGGTAATTCACCATTTTTGCTGGCATTAAAACGTAGGCCGGATAAGGCGCTCGCGCCGCATCCGGCACCGTTGCCAAACTCCTGTGCCGCAATAATGTCGGATGCGATGCTTGCGCATCTTATCCGACCTACACCTTTGGTGTTATGTATGGCGATTTTTTAACATTTCCATAAGTTACGCTTATTTAAAGCGTCGTGAATTTAATGGCGTAAATTCCTGCTATTTATTCGTTTGCTGAAGCGATTTCGCAGCATTTGACGTCACCGCTTTTACGTGGCTTTATAAAAGACGACGAAAAGCAAAGCCCGAGCATATTCGCGCCAATGCGACGTGAAGGATACAGGGCTATCAAACGATAAGATGGGGTGTCTGGGGTAATATGAACGAACAATATTCCGCATTGCGTAGTAATGTCAGTATGCTCGGCAAAGTGCTGGGAGAAACCATCAAGGATGCGTTGGGAGAACACATTCTTGAACGCGTAGAAACTATCCGTAAGTTGTCGAAATCTTCACGCGCTGGCAATGATGCTAACCGCCAGGAGTTGCTCACCACCTTACAAAATTTGTCGAACGACGAGCTGCTGCCCGTTGCGCGTGCGTTTAGTCAGTTCCTGAACCTGGCCAACACCGCCGAGCAATACCACAGCATTTCGCCGAAAGGCGAAGCTGCCAGCAACCCGGAAGTGATCGCCCGCACCCTGCGTAAACTGAAAAACCAGCCGGAACTGAGCGAAGACACCATCAAAAAAGCAGTGGAATCGCTGTCGCTGGAACTGGTCCTCACGGCTCACCCAACCGAAATTACCCGTCGTACACTGATCCACAAAATGGTGGAAGTGAACGCCTGTTTAAAACAGCTCGATAACAAAGATATCGCTGACTACGAACACAACCAGCTGATGCGTCGCCTGCGCCAGTTGATCGCCCAGTCATGGCATACCGATGAAATCCGTAAGCTGCGTCCAAGCCCGGTAGATGAAGCCAAATGGGGCTTTGCCGTAGTGGAAAACAGCCTGTGGCAAGGCGTACCAAATTACCTGCGCGAACTGAACGAACAACTGGAAGAGAACCTCGGCTACAAACTGCCCGTCGAATTTGTTCCGGTCCGTTTTACTTCGTGGATGGGCGGCGACCGCGACGGCAACCCGAACGTCACTGCCGATATCACCCGCCACGTCCTGCTACTCAGCCGCTGGAAAGCCACCGATTTGTTCCTGAAAGATATTCAGGTGCTGGTTTCTGAACTGTCGATGGTTGAAGCGACCCCTGAACTGCTGGCGCTGGTTGGCGAAGAAGGTGCCGCAGAACCGTATCGCTATCTGATGAAAAACCTGCGTTCTCGCCTGATGGCGACACAGGCATGGCTGGAAGCGCGCCTGAAAGGCGAAGAACTGCCAAAACCAGAAGGCCTGCTGACACAAAACGAAGAACTGTGGGAACCGCTCTACGCTTGCTACCAGTCACTTCAGGCGTGTGGCATGGGTATTATCGCCAACGGCGATCTGCTCGACACCCTGCGCCGCGTGAAATGTTTCGGCGTACCGCTGGTCCGTATTGATATCCGTCAGGAGAGCACGCGTCATACCGAAGCGCTGGGCGAGCTGACCCGCTACCTCGGTATCGGCGACTACGAAAGCTGGTCAGAGGCCGACAAACAGGCGTTCCTGATCCGCGAACTGAACTCCAAACGTCCGCTTCTGCCGCGCAACTGGCAACCAAGCGCCGAAACGCGCGAAGTGCTCGATACCTGCCAGGTGATTGCCGAAGCACCGCAAGGCTCCATTGCCGCCTACGTGATCTCGATGGCGAAAACGCCGTCCGACGTACTGGCTGTCCACCTGCTGCTGAAAGAAGCGGGTATCGGGTTTGCGATGCCGGTTGCTCCGCTGTTTGAAACCCTCGATGATCTGAACAACGCCAACGATGTCATGACCCAGCTGCTCAATATTGACTGGTATCGTGGCCTGATTCAGGGCAAACAGATGGTGATGATTGGCTATTCCGACTCAGCAAAAGATGCGGGAGTGATGGCAGCTTCCTGGGCGCAATATCAGGCACAGGATGCATTAATCAAAACCTGCGAAAAAGCGGGTATTGAGCTGACGTTGTTCCACGGTCGCGGCGGTTCCATTGGTCGCGGCGGCGCACCTGCTCATGCGGCGCTGCTGTCACAACCGCCAGGAAGCCTGAAAGGTGGCCTGCGCGTGACTGAACAGGGCGAGATGATCCGCTTTAAATATGGTCTGCCAGAAATCACCGTCAGCAGCCTGTCGCTGTACACCGGGGCGATTCTGGAAGCCAACCTGCTGCCACCACCTGAGCCGAAAGAGAGCTGGCGTCGCATTATGGATGAACTGTCAGTCATCTCCTGCGATCTCTACCGTGGCTACGTACGTGAAAACAAAGATTTTGTGCCTTACTTCCGCTCCGCTACGCCGGAACAAGAATTGGGCAAACTGCCGTTGGGTTCACGTCCGGCGAAACGTCGCCCAACCGGCGGCGTCGAGTCACTACGCGCCATTCCGTGGATCTTCGCCTGGACGCAAAACCGTCTGATGCTCCCCGCCTGGCTGGGTGCAGGTACGGCGCTGCAAAAAGTGGTCGAAGACGGCAAACAGAGCGAGCTGGAGGCTATGTGCCGCGATTGGCCATTCTTCTCGACGCGTCTCGGCATGCTGGAGATGGTCTTCGCCAAAGCAGACCTGTGGCTGGCGGAATACTATGACCAACGCCTGGTAGACAAAGCACTGTGGCCGTTAGGTAAAGAGTTACGCAACCTGCAAGAAGAAGACATCAAAGTGGTGCTGGCGATTGCCAACGATTCCCATCTGATGGCCGATCTGCCGTGGATTGCAGAGTCTATTCAGCTACGGAATATTTACACCGACCCGCTGAACGTATTGCAGGCCGAGTTGCTGCACCGCTCCCGCCAGGCAGAAAAAGAAGGCCAGGAACCGGATCCTCGCGTCGAACAAGCGTTAATGGTCACTATTGCCGGGATTGCGGCAGGTATGCGTAATACCGGCTAATCTTCCTCTTCTGCAAACCCTCGTGCTTTTGCGCGAGGGTTTTCTGAAATACTTCTGTTCTAACACCCTCGTTTTCAATATATTTCTGTCTGCATTTTATTCAAATTCTGAATATACCTTCAGATATCCTTAAGGAATTGTCGTTACATTCGGCGATATTTTTTCAAGACAGGTTCTTACTATGCATTCCACAGAAGTCCAGGCTAAACCTCTTTTTAGCTGGAAAGCCCTGGGTTGGGCACTGCTCTACTTTTGGTTTTTCTCTACTCTGCTACAGGCCATTATTTACATCAGTGGTTATAGTGGCACTAACGGCATTCGCGACTCGCTGTTATTCAGTTCGCTGTGGTTGATCCCGGTATTCCTCTTTCCGAAGCGGATTAAAATTATTGCCGCAGTAATCGGCGTGGTGCTATGGGCGGCCTCTCTGGCGGCGCTGTGCTACTACGTCATCTACGGTCAGGAGTTCTCGCAGAGCGTTCTGTTTGTGATGTTCGAAACCAACACCAACGAAGCCAGCGAGTATTTAAGCCAGTATTTCAGCCTGAAAATTGTGCTTATCGCGCTGGCCTATACGGCGGTGGCAGTTCTGCTGTGGACACGCCTGCGCCCGGTCTATATTCCAAAGCCGTGGCGTTATGTTGTCTCTTTTGCCCTGCTTTATGGCTTGATTCTGCATCCGATCGCCATGAATACGTTTATCAAAAACAAGCCGTTTGAGAAAACGTTGGATAACCTGGCCTCGCGTATGGAGCCTGCCGCACCGTGGCAATTCCTGACCGGCTATTATCAGTATCGTCAGCAACTAAACTCGCTAACAAAGCTACTGAATGAAAATAATGCCTTGCCGCCGCTGGCTAATTTCAAAGATGAATCGGGTAACGAACCGCGCACCTTAGTGCTGGTGATTGGCGAGTCAACCCAGCGTGGACGCATGAGTCTGTACGGTTATCCGCGTGAAACCACGCCGGAGCTGGATGCGCTGCATAAAACCGATCCGAATCTGACCGTGTTTAATAACGTGGTTACGTCTCGTCCGTACACCATTGAAATCCTGCAACAGGCGCTGACCTTTGCCAATGAAAAGAACCCGGACCTGTATCTGACGCAGCCGTCGCTGATGAACATGATGAAACAGGCGGGTTATAAAACCTTCTGGATCACCAACCAGCAGACGATGACCGCCCGCAATACCATGCTGACGGTATTTTCGCGCCAGACCGACAAGCAGTACTACATGAACCAGCAACGTACGCAGAGTGCGCGTGAATACGACACCAACGTGCTGAAGCCGTTCCAGGATGTGCTGAATGACCCTGCGCCGAAGAAACTGATCATCGTTCATCTGCTGGGTACGCATATCAAATACAAATACCGCTACCCGGAAAATCAGGGCAAGTTTGATGGCAATACCGATCATGTTCCGCCAGGATTAAGCGCAGAAGAGCTGGAATCATATAACGATTATGACAACGCTAACCTGTATAACGATCATGTGGTTGCCAGCCTGATTAAAGACTTTAAAGCGGCAGACCCGAACGGATTCCTGGTTTACTTCTCTGACCACGGTGAAGAGGTTTACGACACGCCGCCTCATAAAACCCAGGGGCGTAATGAGGACAACCCGACGCGTCATATGTACACCATTCCGTTCCTGCTGTGGACGTCGGAAAAATGGCAAGCGACTCATCCCCGTGATTTCTCACAGGATGTCGATCGTAAATACAGCCTGGCGGAACTGATCCACACCTGGTCAGATTTGGCGGGCTTATCTTACGACGGTTACGATCCAACCCGTTCAGTGGTGAATCCGCAGTTCAAAGAAACTACCCGCTGGATTGGTAACCCGTACAAGAAAAACGCGCTGATCGATTACGACACACTGCCGTATGGCGATCAGGTGGGTAATCAGTAATTATCAGCCAGGCGCTATTTGCCGGATGCGACGCTTGACGCGTCTTATCCGGCCTACAGATCGCGGCGGTAGGCTGGATAAGGCGTTTACGCCACATCCGGCAATACAACTGCCGCAATGTTTACATCGAACTCCCCTCAGGCCACACTTTTCAGGTGGCCTTTTTTAATAATGCCAGTTACTGTTTTCCCGTCTACATACCTAAGGGAATAACATGTATCACGACGTCAGCTATCTGCTCTCCCGCCTGATCAACGGCCCGCTGTCCCTGCGCCAGATTTACTTTGCCAGCAGTAACGGCCCGGTGCCCGATCTTGCGTATCAGGTCGATTTTCCACGGCTGGAAATTGTGCTGGAAGGTGAGTTTGTTGATACCGGCGCTGGAGCAACGTTAGTTCCCGGCGATGTGCTGTACGTTGCCGCTGGTGGCTGGAATTTCCCACAATGGAAAACACCCGCTACCACCTTTAGCGTGCTGTTTGGCAAACAGCAACTCGGCTTCAGCGTCGTGCAATGGGATGGCAAACAATATCAAAATCTGGCGAAGCAACACGTCGCCCGGCGCGGCCCACGCATAGGTTCTTTTCTGCTACAAACGCTCAATGAAATGCAAATGCAGCCGCAGGAGCAGCAAACGGCAAGGCTTATCGTCGCCAGCCTGCTTAGCCACTGCCGCGATTTGCTTGGCAGCCAAATCCAGACCGCCTCACGCAGCCAGGCACTATTTGAAGCTATTCGCGATTATATCGACGAACGCTATGCCTCCGCGCTTACCCGCGAATCTGTTGCGCAGGCGTTTTATATTTCGCCAAATTACCTCTCGCACCTGTTTCAAAAAACGGGGGCCATTGGTTTTAACGAATACCTGAATCACACGCGACTGGAGCACGCTAAGACGTTATTGAAAGGCTATGACCTGAAGGTAAAAGAAGTGGCGCACGCCTGCGGCTTTGTCGACAGCAACTACTTCTGCCGTCTGTTTCGTAAAAACACCGAACGCTCGCCGTCGGAATATCGTCGGCAGTACCACAGCCAACTGACAGAAAAACCGACTACTCCAGAATAAGATGGGTTTGCTGCGGCGCAGAAAGCACTTTGCGCACCGCGCTCATTACCCGCTGCGGCTCACGCAGGAATGCGTAGATGCTGCATTGCACATAGCGGCAATGTTCAAATCGCTCGGCACCGGCAAGCTCGATATCCGTAATCAACAGAGCAACATCCGCCCGACGGATATCCTCGTCCGCTAAACGATTCTCCGTTCCCAGCGCGCCCTGAGTTTCAATGCTGACTCCCCACTTCTCTAACAGGCACAACTTTTCCAGCCGTTCCGCCGCCATATAAGTATGCGCCACGCCACTGACGCAGGCGGTTACTGCCACCAGGTATGCCATTTTAACCTCCCACGGTAACCTGAAATCCGGCCCGTTCTGCCATTTCGCGCATCGTTGTCACATCGGCTGACGACGGCGCAGGCACCTCTTTCATCGACCATGTTTTCCCCAGCAGGCGGTATTTCGGTTCGCCGTACTGATGAAACGGTAACAGATGGATCTGCCTGATTTTCAGCGGGATCAGTACATCCAGCGCCTGCTGCATATTCTCCCGGCTGAGCGTGAAACCAGGGATCAACGGTAAACGCGGGATCACGTTGACACCCTCACTCACCAGCAAACGCAGATTCTCCAGCACGCGTGGCAGGTTCATCTTCACCACATCCCGCGCCTGAGTCGCGTCCATAATTTTTAAATCGAACAGCACTTCATCGCACAATTTCGCCAGCGGTAACAGCTTGCTTGCTGGCGCGTCTCCGGCAGTTTCAATGGCGCATGACACACCCCACAGCCGCAGTCGCTGTAAAAAACGGGTAGCAAACTCCGCCTGCATTAACACTTCGCTGCCAGAAAGCGTGACGCCGCCGCCGGACGTGCGAAAAAAAATGTCATCTTTCATCACTTCCCGTTCCAGAGCGTCAAGGCTGATATCGCGACCAATCCGTTCAAACGCCCCGGAGGGGCATTCATCCGCATCACGCAAACATTTCGCACAGTGCAGACATTTCGCCTCTCTGCGTACCGTCTGGATTTTGCCGGAGATCGACTCCGGATTAGCACACCACGGGCAAAGATGCGGACAGCCTTTAAAAAAGACCACCGTACGAATGCCCTCACCGTCATTCAGTGAATAACGCTGAATGTTGAAAATGCGCGCCACATCATTGCGGCGCGTTTCCACAACGTTACAGCTGATGCGCTGTCCGGCGGATGATGTCATCCTGGATCTCCTTCGACAGTTCGACAAAGAAGGCGCTGTATCCGGCAACGCGCACCACCAGCCCGGCATAATCTTGTGGGCGCTGTTGCGCTTCCCGCAACGTGTCGGCGTTCACCACGTTAAACTGAATATGTTGTAACTTAAGCTGGGTAAACGCCCGTAAGAAGTCGGCCAGTTTGCGTAATCCCGCTTCACCTTCCAGGGTCGCCGGAGTGAATTTCACGTTCAGCAATGTACCGTTAGACAGCAGTGTGTTATCGAGCTTACTGACTGACTTCAGTACCGCCGTTGGCCCTTGTGCGTCCTGACCCAGCATAGGTGACAAGCCGCCGTCTGCCAGCTGTTCTCCGGCAAAACGACCGTCTGGCGTCGCGCCAACCACCGATCCCAACGGAACGTGAGCAGAAACGGTATACGATCCCGGCGTGAAGTAGCCGCCGCGCGGGTTCTGGTATTTTTCCACTTCTTTGCAGTAGTGGCGCAACAGTTCGGCGCTAATGTTATCCACCTCGTCGATATCGTTACCGTATTTCTCAAAGCGGTTAATTAAGCGAGCGCGGACTTTTTCGCCTTCTGGCGTTGCAAAGTTGGCTTTTAATACCGACAGCAATTCGTCAAAACTTAAACGCTGTTGATCAAAAACCATCCCTTTCAACGCATGGAGAGAATCGCTCAGGTTGGCGATACCGATCCCCTGTACGCCGGAGAAGTTATAACGCGCGCCGCCATCGGTAATATCGCGGCCTTTTTCCAGACAATCGCTGATAAAAGACGAGAGCAGCGGTACAGGTGCCCAGTCGCGATGGCCGATATCGCAAATATTACTGCCTTCAACCATCAGGGTGATGTAGTGGCTGATCTTGGCACGGATCTGTTCCAGTAAACCTTCATAAGTCAGCGCGGCATTGCCTTCATTTTCATGCAGGCAGATTTCCATCACTTTCAGCAGGTTAAACATCGCGATGTCATGCAAGCCGTAGGTTCTGCCGGGAATAGATAATTCCACACAGCCCACTACGGAATAGTCGCGCGCATCTTCCAGCGAAACGCCACGGTTGAGGAACGCTGGCACCACCACTTCATCGTTAAAGATTTGCGGAATACCGGTGCCGAGGCGAATGGTTTCGGCGGTTTTCATCAGGAACGGCGTGTCGATCAAGGCGTTAGTGCGCACGCCGAGGTTCGGTTGCGGTAATTGCACGCTTTGATAGGCGTCAAGGCAAAGGAACGAAAGCACGTTCACCGCGCTACGTCCGTTCTCGGTTAACCCGCCGAGCAGTGCGGTATAGCCGGTCGGGAAACCGGCGAAATAACGCGCGCTGCTGGTGGAGCGCAACAGCACGATGTCGTTGCATTTCACCCATAAAGATTCGAGCAGTTCTTTCAGGAACGCCGCATCTTCGCCCTGGGTTAATGATGTCTGATAGAACGGCAACATATACTGGTCGAAGCGCCCCAACGATAGCGAACTGGCGTTGGATTCGTATTGCAGAATGATGTTCATGTACCAGAATAACTGGCACGCCTGCCAGAACGTCTGCGGCTTATGTTGCGCGTTATGGCGGGAGATCTCCGCAATAGTCAGCAGCTCTTCGCGACGCTGGGCATCTGTGCAGTTTGCCGCCATCGTTTCCGCCAGTTCGGCGTAACGCAAAATGTGTTTCTGCGAGGCTTCCAGCAGTAACAGCGCTGCCTGATAAAAGTGATTCTCCGGCTGTTGCTGACAATGTTGCTGCATCTGTGCTACCAGCTCCCCCAGCCCGTGATTCAGCAGGCGTGGGTAATCAATAATAATGTGCCCCTGGCCTTTATCTGTCTGGTTGATGCTGAAAATCTGCGTGCTGGTCGCGGCTTTTACTTCATCTGTCATCTGCCCGTTGATGAAATCTTTCATCGAACGTTTTTCCCAGTACGGGAACAACTCTTCGCGGTAGATACGTTTATCTTCTTCGCTGATAGCAAAGCGGTCCTGCGGACGCGTCGGGAATTGATCCAGCTCTTTCAGCAGCCAGTAAGGGTCCATTTCCGGCGACATAATCCCGGCGCGCGGTTTTACGGTGCGGTTACCGGCAATCAGTTCTTCATCACGAATCGAAATTTCAACATGTTCAAGGATATACGCTGTTGCTTTCGCCCGGCGCAATATCACCGGTTCGCCTTCGGTTTGCCGATGGCTGGCGGTATAAAGCAGCGCCCGCTCCAGCGAGATTTCACGGGTATTGGCAAACAGTGCAGTTTTGAGGCGAGAGATACGATTCGTCATGAGGAACTCCTGTGGGAAAGCGAACCCGCCCTTACGGGCGGGATAAGAACTTAAGCGGTTTGCGCCAGGTGAGCTTCAATTTTGCTCATAATGGCATCAGCACGTTTTACCGCATCGCTGATGTTGACGCGCACGATGGTCTTGCCAGCAAAACGCTCTTCAAACTTGATGCCGATATCTTTAGTCAGAATCACCATATCGGCGCTCGCCACGTCTTCCGCAGTCAGTTCATTTTCCAGACCAATTGAGCCCTGGGTTTCTACTTTCACTTCCCAGCCTTTCGCTTTCGCGGCACTTTCCAGCGCTTCTGCTGCCATATAGGTATGGGCAACACCTGAAGGACATGCGGTTACTGCAATAATTTTCGTCATGGCTTGTTCCTCAATTAATTAATTTCAAAATCCAAATCCAGGTCGTCTTCTTTTTCATCAGTCGAAGACCCATTTTTACGCGCCAGACTTTTCAGCACGTTCACACAAACAGCCGTCACCACTGCTCCGACAGCCACTGCGGCGATATAACCCAGCTTGCCTTCAACCACCGGCAGTACAATCAGACCACCCCAGCCTGCATAGCACTGCGCACCGACCAGCGCCGCAGTTACCGCACCCCATCACCAGCGCCGCTTTACCAGTTTCGCGCTCTTCTGCGGAGAAATTTTTACGACCAATCAGCGTCGCCAGCCCCATCCCCAGCGGTGGAACACAAATCCCAACAGCGGCAATAGCCACCACGGTATAAACACCCTGAGCAACGCAAATCAGCATGAAGGCATAGGCCACTTTGTTAACCGGACCGCCCATATCGAACGCCAGCATCAGACCCATGATCACCGCCAGCATAACAATGCTGCCCTGCTGCATCCCCTGAAGCCACTGAGTCAGGCTGTTGGTCAACGCCCCTACAGGCTCGCCCAAGCCCCACATCATGATGCCTGCGGTAATCAGTGTGCCGACGATAGGAATGATGAAGATAGGCATCACCGAGCGCAGAACTTTATGCACCGGAATTTTCTTCAGGTAATGCACCACGATGCCGCCGATAATCCCGGCGATCAGCGCACCAAAGAAGCCCGCACCAAAGCTGTTACCAACCCAGGCCCCGATAGCGCACGGAGCCAGCGCAGAACGCTCTGCAATGGAGTAACCAATGTAAGCGGCGAGGAAAGGCACCATCAGCGTCAAACCCGCAACGCCGATATCAAACAGTTTTTTCAGATTCGGATCGGCTACGGCATCCGGCACTGCGCCTTTGCCATACAACATGACGGAAACCGCCAGCAAAATACCGCCCGATACCACGAAGGGAATCATGTGTGAAACGCCCGTCATTAAATGCTGACGGGTATTTTTCAGGATCTGCACCAACTCATTCATAAGCTGCTCCCGGGCTTGCAAAAGCCCATGTCCATATTTTTGATGGAGGAAACAATAGGCAATCGCAGGCGGAGCAAACAGTGGATAAAAAGGCCATTTACTGGACTTTTGTAATATCAGTACAAAAATGCGATCCGCCTCATAACTTGCGATAATCCGGAAGCATGCCGCAAAACGGCGTCTTGTGAGACGCGTCGCAAATTGACGGTTACATTACATTTGTCCAGCTTTTGGCAGATTTGTCACATGGCAGGCCGTTGCCGTGCGCTCTTATCCTGTAAACAGAAAACCGTACCGGGAGAGAGGCAATGGCCCTGATTGTGGAATTTATTTGTGAGCTACCTAACGGCGTACATGCACGTCCGGCAAGCCACGTTGAAACGCTGTGTAATACTTTTTCATCACAAATTGAGTGGCATAACCTGCGCACTGACCGTAAAGGCAACGCCAAAAGCGCCCTGGCGCTGATTGGCACCGACACGCTGGTGGGCGATAATTGCCAGTTACTGATTTCCGGGGCCGACGAACAGGAAGCGCACCAGCGTTTAAGCCAATGGCTGCGCGATGAATTCCCCCACTGCGATGCGCCGCTGGCGGAAGTTAAATCTGACGAACTGGAACCACTGCCGGTTTCATTGACCAATCTGAATCCGCAAATTATCCGCGCCCGCACCGTGTGCAGCGGTAGCGCAGGCGGCATTCTGACGCCGATCTCTTCTTTAGATCTCAATGCGCTGAGTAATCTTCCCGCTGCCAAAGGCGTTGACGCCGAACAATCCGCACTGGAAAACGGCCTGACGCTGGTACTGAAAAACATTGAGTTTCGTCTGCTGGATAGCGACGGTGCTACCAGCGCGATTCTGGAAGCGCACCGATCCCTGGCTGGCGATACTTCCCTGCGCGAACATTTACTGGCAGGCGTCAGCGCCGGATTAAGCTGCGCCGAAGCGATTGTCGCCAGTGCGAATCACTTTTGCGAAGAGTTCGCCCGTTCCAGCAGCAGCTACCTGCAAGAACGTGCCCTGGACGTACGCGACGTCTGCTTCCAGTTACTCCAGCAAATCTACGGTGAGCAACGCTTCCCGGCACCGGGCAAACTGACGCAGCCCGCCATTTGTATGGCTGATGAACTGACTCCCAGCCAGTTCCTCGAACTGGATAAAAATCACCTCAAAGGTCTGTTACTGAAAAGTGGCGGCACCACCTCACATACCGTAATTCTTGCCCGTTCGTTCAACATTCCGACACTGGTTGGTGTGGATATTGATGCCCTCACTCCGTGGCAGCATCAAACGATTTATATCGACGGCAACGCTGGGGCGATTGTGGTTGAGCCAGGGGAAGCCGTAGCTCGTTATTATCAGCAAGAAGCCCGCGTACAGGACGCCCTTCGTGAGCAACAGCGTGTCTGGCTGACCCAACAAGCCCGTACCGCTGACGGTATCCGTATTGAAATTGCCGCTAACATCGCTCACTCCGTGGAAGCGCAGGCCGCATTCGGCAATGGTGCGGAAGGCGTTGGTTTGTTCCGCACTGAAATGCTCTATATGGATCGCACCAGTGCACCGGGTGAAAGCGAGCTGTACAACATTTTTTGTCAGGCGCTGGAGTCTGCCAACGGACGCAGCATTATTGTGCGCACTATGGACATTGGCGGTGATAAACCCGTTGATTATCTGAACATTCCGGCAGAAGCTAACCCGTTCCTCGGTTATCGCGCGGTGCGTATTTATGAAGAATACGCGTCGTTGTTTACCACACAACTACGGTCAATCCTGCGCGCCTCTGCTCACGGCAGCCTGAAAATCATGATCCCGATGATCTCCTCAATGGAAGAGATCTTATGGGTGAAAGAAAAACTGGCGGAAGCCAAACAGCAACTGCGTAACGAACACATTCCGTTTGATGAGAAGATCCAGCTCGGCATTATGCTGGAAGTGCCGTCGGTGATGTTCATCATCGATCAATGCTGCGAAGAGATTGATTTCTTTAGTATTGGTAGTAATGACCTGACGCAATATCTGCTGGCGGTGGATCGCGATAACGCTAAGGTTACTCGTCACTACAACAGCCTGAATCCGGCATTCTTGCGGGCGCTCGATTACGCCGTGCAGGCGGTGCATCGCCAGGGCAAATGGATTGGTCTGTGCGGTGAGCTGGGAGCGAAAGGTTCCGTGCTGCCGTTGCTGGTCGGTTTAGGGCTGGATGAACTCAGCATGAGCGCACCGTCAATTCCGGCGGCGAAAGCGCGAATGGCGCAACTTGATAGCCGTGAGTGCCGCCAGTTGCTCAACCAGGCAATGGCCTGCCGTACTTCGCTGGAAGTGGAACATCTGCTGGCGCAATTCCGCATGACCCAACAGGACGCACCGCTGGTCACCGCCGAGTGCATCACGCTGGAAAGTGACTGGCGCAGCAAAGAAGAAGTGCTCAAAGGCATGACCGATAACCTGCTGCTGGCGGGCCGCTGCCGCTATCCGCGTAAACTGGAAGCCGACTTATGGGCGCGCGAGGCCGTTTTCTCTACCGGTCTGGGCTTTAGTTTTGCCATTCCCCACAGCAAATCAGAACACATTGAGCAATCCACCATCAGCGTAGCGCGTCTGCAAGCGCCGGTGCGCTGGGGCGATGATGAAGCGCAATTCATCATTATGTTAACCCTGAACAAACACGCTGCGGGCGATCAGCATATGCGCATTTTCTCGCGCCTCGCTCGCCGCATCATGCACGAAGAATTCCGTAACGCGCTGGTTAACGCCACCTCTGCCGACGCTATCGCCAGCCTGCTGCAACATGAACTGGAACTGTAAAAGGAAACATCATGGAACTGTATCTGGACACCGCTAACGTCGCAGAAGTCGAACGTCTGGCACGCATATTCCCCATTGCCGGGGTGACAACTAACCCGAGCATTATCGCTGCCAGCAAGGAGTCCATCTGGGAAGTGCTGCCGCGTCTGCAAAAAGCGATTGGTGATGAGGGCATTCTGTTTGCTCAGACTATGAGTCGTGACGCGCAGGGTATGGTGGAAGAAGCGAAGCGCCTGCGCGACGCCATTCCGGGCATTGTGGTGAAAATCCCGGTGACTTCCGAAGGTCTGGCCGCCATTAAGTTGCTGAAAAAAGAGGGTATTACTACACTTGGCACCGCTGTATATAGCGCCGCACAAGGGTTATTAGCCGCACTGGCAGGGGCAAAATACGTTGCTCCGTATGTTAACCGCGTAGATGCCCAGGGCGGGGACGGCATTCGTACGGTTCAGGAGCTGCAAACGCTGTTAGAAATGCACGCGCCAGAAAGCATGGTGCTGGCGGCCAGCTTTAAAACGCCGCGTCAGGCGCTGGACTGTTTACTGGCAGGATGTGAATCCATCACCCTGCCCTTAGATGTAGCGCAACAAATGCTCAACACCCCTGCGGTAGAGTCAGCTATAGAGAAGTTCGAACACGACTGGAATGCCGCATTTGGCACTACTCATCTCTAAAGGAGCAATTATGGACCGCATTATTCAATCACCGGGTAAATACATCCAGGGCGCTGATGTGATTAATCGTCTGGGCGAATACCTGAAGCCGCTGGCAGAACGCTGGTTAGTGGTGGGTGACAAATTTGTTTTAGGTTTTGCTCAATCCACTGTCGAGAAAAGCTTTAAAGATGCTGGACTGGTAGTAGAAATTGCGCCGTTTGGCGGTGAATGTTCGCAAAATGAGATCGACCGTCTGCGTGGCATCGCGGAGACTGCGCAGTGTGGCGCAATTCTCGGTATCGGTGGCGGAAAAACCCTCGATACTGCCAAAGCACTGGCACATTTCATGGGTGTTCCGGTAGCGATCGCACCGACTATCGCCTCTACCGATGCACCGTGCAGCGCATTGTCTGTTATCTACACCGATGAGGGTGAGTTTGACCGCTATCTGCTGTTGCCAAATAACCCGAATATGGTCATTGTCGACACCAAAATCGTCGCTGGCGCACCTGCACGTCTGTTAGCGGCGGGTATCGGCGATGCGCTGGCAACCTGGTTTGAAGCACGCGCCTGTTCCCGTAGCGGCGCTACCACTATGGCGGGCGGCAAGTGTACCCAGGCGGCGCTGGCACTGGCAGAACTGTGCTACAACACTCTGCTGGAAGAAGGCGAAAAAGCGATGCTTGCTGCCGAACAGCATGTAGTGACTCCGGCGCTGGAGCGCGTGATTGAAGCGAACACCTATTTAAGCGGTGTAGGCTTTGAAAGTGGTGGTCTGGCTGCGGCGCACGCAGTGCATAACGGCCTGACCGCTATCCCGGACGCGCATCACTATTATCACGGTGAAAAAGTGGCATTTGGTACGCTGACGCAGCTGGTTCTGGAAAACGCACCGGTTGAGGAAATCGAAACCGTAGCTGCACTTAGCCATGCGGTAGGTTTGCCAATAACTCTCGCTCAACTGGATATTAAAGAAGATGTCCCGGCGAAAATGCGAATTGTGGCAGAAGCGGCATGTGCAGAAGGTGAAACCATCCACAACATGCCTGGCGGCGCGACGCCAGATCAGGTTTACGCCGCTCTGCTGGTAGCCGACCAGTACGGTCAGCGTTTCCTGCAAGAGTGGGAATAACCTACTCCAAACTCCCGGCTTGTCCGGGAGTTTGAACGCAAAATTGCCTGATGCGCTACGCTTATCAGGCCTACGCAATCTCTGCAATATATTGAATTTGCGTGCTTTTGTAGGCCGGATAAGGCGTTCACTCCGCATCCGGCACTCTGTGCCAGTAATCTGAAACTCCCACGTTGTTCAGGAATTTTTTATCCGCTTCTGGACATTTTCTCTACAGAACAATCGTTAGCCCGGAAGGTCGAATCTGTGACTCTTATTTTCACGGACGAACCAGATGAAAGCTTCACTGGCGCTGCTCAGCCTGCTAACGGCATTTACCAGCCACTCCTTAAAATCTCCCGCCGTTCCACCAACCGTGGTACAAATCCAGGCCAATACCAACCTTGCCATCGCAGACGGTGCCAGACAGCAAATTGGCAGCACGCTATTTTACGATCCGGCGTATGTGCAGCTTACTTATCCTGGCGGTGATGTTCCGCAAGAACGCGGTGTATGTTCCGATGTGGTGATCCGCGCATTGCGCAGCCAGAAGGTCGATTTGCAGAAACTGGTTCACGAAGATATGGCGAAGAATTTTGCTGAGTACCCGCAAAAATGGAAGTTAAAGCGCCCGGACAGCAACATCGATCACCGTCGGGTGCCTAATCTGGAAACCTGGTTTAGCCGCCATGATAAAACACGCCCCACCAGCAAGAACCCCAGTGACTATCAAGCGGGCGATATTGTCTCCTGGCGACTGGATAACGGGCTGGCACATATTGGGGTGGTTTCAGATGGCTTCGCCCGCGACGGTACGCCGCTGGTGATACATAACATTGGCGCAGGCGCGCAGGAAGAAGATGTGCTGTTTAACTGGCGGATGGTGGGGCATTATCGTTATTTTGTTAAATAAGAGATCGCCCCACATGAAGAAAAAATTCAGATCCTTTTTACACTGACGGCTTCTTTTTTCTTACGGCTCACCAGCGCCAGTGCCAGCACAATCAGCACAATACCGCTACCTTCAACGGCCCCCGGATTCTCGCCGAGCAGCCACCAGGAAAAGAGTACGCCGCAAACGGGAACGGCCAGTGTGCTTAAGCTGGCAATACTGGCAGGCAAGTTTTTCAATACAAACAACCATAAGCTCCACGCCAGTGCCGTCGCCAGAATCGCACTGTAGGCCAGCGCCCAGAACACGGTGGGCTGCCAGTCAATTTCACGTTGCGGCACCAGTAAAGCGACCACACTCATCACCAGCGCCGCATACAGCATCTGCCAGGATGTTAACGACAATAAATCCACGCGCGGATGACGGGCATACAGACGTTTAGCAACAATCGCGCTCGCCCCCCAACTGACGCCGGAGAGGATTGCCAGCATGGCACTTTTCATCGAAGAGAAATCGAGTTGCCACGGCTGCAACACCAAAAATAAGCCGAAAGCGGCAATCAGAATCGCGAAATATTGCCCACGTCGCAGGCGTTCACCGAGAAACAACGCGGCGAAAATCACCACCCAGAACGGCATGGTATAGCTCAGGATCGCCACCTTCCCCGCACCTCCGCTGACCAACGCCCACTGCGCCAGACCAACCATCCCGCAGGTTTGTAACAGGGCAATGGCTAAGGTGTATTTAAACGGTGTCGGGCGCATTCCGCGACCACGTAATAAAAGGACGATGAATAAAACGAGAGCGCCGAAAATGCAGCGTAAGGCGGTAAAGTCGAAGGCACCGATGTAACTGGTGACTTGCTTCATGAAAATCCAGCTATAACTCCAGATAAGTGTGAGCACAACCAGGCCACTGATTGCCAGTGGGTTGCTCTTTCCTGCGGCAGACATGAGAGATCCAGTGTGTAGTTTTCGTTCGCCCACTATACGCTGGTAAAGAACGTTCAGCGACTGCCAGCAAGCAGCCGCTGAACGGGGTCAGATTACAGCAGGTCGAAACGGTCGAGGTTCATCACTTTCACCCATGCCGCCACGAAGTCTTTAACAAACTTCTCGTGGGCATCGCTACTGGCGTAAACTTCCGCCACCGCACGCAGGACGGAGTTAGAACCAAACACCAGATCCGCACGGCTGGCCGTAAATTTCACTTCGCCGGTTTCACGGTCACGGCCTTCGAACAGCTCTTTCGATTCGTCGGTCGCTTTCCACTCGTAACGCATATCCAGCAAGTTCACGAAGAAGTCATTGCTCAATACGCCAACGCGGTCAGTGAAGACGCCGTTTTTGCTGCCATCGAAGTTGGCACCCAGTACACGCATGCCGCCCACCAGCGCAGTCATTTCCGGCGCGGTCAGCGTCAGTTGCTGTGCTTTGTCGATCAGCAGTGACTCGGTGGTGGAAACGTCCAGACGAGCGCGATAGTTACGGAAACCGTCAGCAATTGGCTCCAGCAGCTCAAACATCTCAATGTCAGTCTGATCCTGACGCGCATCAACGCGACCCGGCGCAAACGGTACATGAATGCTCAAACCTGCGGCGCTTGCGGCTTTCTCAACACCAACCACACCAGCCAGCACTATGATATCCGCCAGCGAGGCTTTACCAGACTCTTTCTGGATTTTCTCCAGAACAGGCAGAGCACGAACGGCTGCGGCGTTCACATCCCAGTCGCGCTGCGGCATTAATGCCAGACGCGCACCGTTGGCACCACCGCGTTTGTCGCCACCACGGAAGGTAGAAGCAGATGCCCAGGCCACCGATACCAGCTCACTAACAGACAGACCAGAATCCGCAATCGCGAATTTCAGATCGATAATGTCCTGCTCGGTCGGGTTGTAGATCGGCTGCGGCAGCGGATCTTGCCAGATCAGATCTTCTTTCGGCACTTCCGGCCCGATGTAGCGAGATTTCGGCCCCATATCCCTGTGCGTCAGTTTGAACCAGGCACGGGCAAAGGCTTCGTTGAACGCCTGCGGATCGTTGAGGAAACGACGAGAGATCTTCTCGAACTCAGGATCAAAACGCAGCGTCAGGTCGGTCACCAGCATTGTCGGTTTACGTTTCTTCGACGGATCAAACGGATCCGGGATAATTTCCGGTGCGTCTACCGCTTCGAACTGGATTGCGCCAGCCGGGCTGCGGGTCTGTACCCACTCATACTTGAACAGGTTCTCGAAGAAATAGTTGCTCCACTGGGTCGGCGTCTGGGTCCAGACTACTTCCAGACCAGAGGTAATGGCATCTGCGCCAACGCCGCTGCCGTAAGTGCTCGCCCAACCTAAACCTTGTTCTTCAATCGGTGCAGCTTCTGGATCAGGACCTACATTTGATGTCGGACCGGCACCGTGGGTTTTACCCAGCGTATGACCACCCGCAATCAGCGCCACGGTTTCTTCGTCGTTCATGCCCATGTTGCCGAAGGTCGCGCGGATAGCTGCTGCCGCAGAAAGCGGTTCGCCGCTGTGATCCGGGCCTTCCGGGTTAACGTAAATCAGACCCATCTCGGTTGCACCCAGCGGTGCTTTCGCCAGCGCTTCCGGATGACGGTGAGTCAGCCAGGCTTTTTCATCACCCCAGTTAACATCCAGATCCGGTTCCCAGACGTCTTCACGACCGGCACCAAAACCGAAGGTACGGAAGCCGGAGTTTTCTAGCGCCACGTTACCCGCGAGGATAAACAGGTCGGCCCAGGAGATTTTCTGACCATATTTCTGTTTGATTGGCCACAACAGGCGACGCGCTTTATCGAGGCTTACGTTATCCGGCCAGGAGTTCAGCGGTGCAAAACGTTGCTGACCACGACCCGCGCCACCGCGTCCATCGATTGAACGGTAAGTCCCCGCGCCGTGCCAGGCCATACGAATAAACAGACCGGCGTAACTGCCCCAGTCGGCTGGCCACCACGGTTGAGATTCTGTCAACAGGGCTTTCAGATCTTTTTTCAGGCCGTAGTAATCTAATTTGCTGAATTCTTTGCGGTAGTCAAAGTCCTCACCCAGTGGGTTAGAACGATTAGAATGTTGGTTTAACAGGTCAACACGAAGTTGATTTGGCCACCAGTCGCGAGTGGTTGTTCCCGCCCCCGCACTCTGGTCGTGACCGCCCTGATGGAACGGGCATTTGCCAGTGGCTGTGGTGTTATGGATATCGTCTGACGTGCTCATCAATGTGCTCCCCTCTACAGTGTTACCGTTACGATACATAGCGTTAGAGAGAAGTTATAATTGAATTAATCCACGGATGCGATAGTTGAGATCTTACATATTGTTGGTTAAAGAGATGTAGATCAAATTGATCTTAATTAAGCTTTTTTGATTATGTCCGAATTCGGACAAATGCTTTATAAAAAAGGGTTTTAGCTTCATATCCTTCAAGTAATGAGGGAGAAAACAAGGCTGATAACCTTATTTTCCCGCCCTCATTTCGAGGCAGCATTTTGTGCTCTGTTTAAAATTTGTGATCACTGTGTGATTTTCACAAAAGCCACACTATTTATAAACCAGGTCGAACCCCCAGCGTATGGCAAATCGCGTAACTCATTTCAGCACGGTTAAGCGTATAGAAGTGGAAATCTTTCACTCCTTCACGGCTTAAAATCTTCACCATATCCATGGCAATATTCGCGCCAACCAGTTTGCGGGTTTCGGCATCATCATCCAGACCGTCGAACATTTGCGCCATCCACGCCGGAATACGCACGTTGGTCATATCGGCAAATTTCTTCGCCTGTTTAAAGTTAGATACCGGCAAAATTCCCGGAATAATTTCCACATCAATGCCCGCCGATACACAGCGGTCACGAAAACGCAGGTAGCTTTCGACATCGAAGAAGAACTGAGTAATCGCGCGGTTGGCTCCGGCATCCACTTTGCGTTTCAGATTAAGCAAATCCGCCTGAGCGCTTTTTGCTTCCGGGTGAACTTCCGGATACGCCGCCACGGAGATATCGAAATCTGCCACTTCTTTTAATAGCGTCACCAGGTCAGAAGCATACATTTCTGGCTTACCACTTCCCGGCGGCAGATCGCCACGCAGCGCCACGATATGACGAATACCGTTATTCCAGTAGTCGCGTGCAATGGTGCGCAGCTCGTCGGGCGTCGCATCAATGCAAGTAAGATGCGGTGCCGCTTCCAGACCAGTGCGATCTTTAATGCCTTTAATAATGCTGTGAGTACGGTCGCGCTCGCCGGAGTTCGCGCCATAGGTCACCGATACAAACTTCGGTTTCAGGCTGCTAAGGCGATCGATGGAGTTCCACAGGGTCTGCTCCATTTCACTGGTACGCGGCGGGAAAAACTCGAACGAAACGTTAATCTGCCCCTGGACTTCTGCCAGGCTCTGATTCAGGGCATCCCGCTGGCTGGCGTGAAAAAAGCTCATACCTTACCTCATCAATCGCTTGTAGTTATATGTTGTGTTGTGCACATCTATCCGTTTAGACGTCCAGATGTAAAGATGAAGGAAAAGCCGAAGGGCGTCAACCGAAAAATGACCAATGATGGTGAGGAAAAATCAGGGAAGATGAAAAAACTTCAGGATGGTAAGAAAAAGAAAATCCGGTATGCAAAGCAAACCGGACTGCAAATATAAACTAACCATGTACTTATTGCTTCTTGCCGGATTCGTCGTAAACGCTTAATCCGACCTAATCCTATGATAATTCAATATATTTCATTAGAAACCATAAACCCGAAAACATGAGTACCGGGCATTATTAAATTTCTGAAATTACAACAACTGTGCCAGCCGGTTGATATCCGACTGAATCGCCCCGGCGGTGACGTCGCGCCCAGCGCCAGGTCCGCGGATCACCAGAGGGTTATCGCGATACCAGCGGCTTTCGATGGCAAAGACGTTATCGCACGGCAGCAGTGATGCCAACGGATGATCTTCACGCACCGCTTCCACGCCTACACGCGCTTTACCGTTGGCATCGAAACGCGCCACGTAGCGCAGCACCAGCCCCATTTCGCGGGCCGCTTCCAGCCGTTGCACCATCTGCTCGTTCAGTTCATCGCCATTTTCAAAGAAATGGTCGATGCTGCCGCCTTCGCAATGAGCAGGCACCAGCGATTCCACACGTACCTGATCCGGTTCGATGTTGTAACCTGCTTCACGCGCCAGAATCACCAGCTTGCGCATCACGTCTTTGCCAGAGAGATCGTCACGCGGGTCAGGTTCGGTTAAGCCCTGCTGCCACGCCTGATCCACCAGCTCGGTAAACGGCACGCTACCGTCGAATTGCAGGAACAGCCAGGAGAGCGTGCCGGAGAAGATCCCGCTGATCGACAAAATAGTATCGCCGCTGTCGATCAGATCGCGCACGGTGTGGTTGATCGGCAAGCCCGCACCGACGGTGGCATTGTACAGCCAGTGACGCCCGGTTTTTTCGAAGGCGTCGTGGATCTGGCGATATTTATTGCTGTCGCTGGCTCCCGCCAGTTTGTTGGCGCTGATAACGTGGAAACCGTGGCTGGCGAAATCAAGATACTGATCAGCAAGCTGCTGGCTGGCGGTAACGTCCAGCACCACTAAATCATCATACGGATGGGCGCGCATCCACAGGAACAACGACTCTTCATCCTGCTCAACCGCTTCATCGTTGAAGAAGGCTAATGCGCGGCTGGCGTCCAGCCCGTCATAGCTCAACAGGCTGCGGCGGCTGTCCACCACACCTGCCAGCACAAACTCAAAGCCGGTACGTGCCGAAAGCGTGCTCTGCTCACGGGCGAACAGTTCCAGCCAACGGGAACCGATATTGCCCTTACCGAACAATACCAGGCCGATGCGTTTTTCTGCGCGGAAGACGGACTGATGCAGCCCCTGAATCAGGCTTTCGGTCGGGCCGGTGCGCAGTACTGCCACCAGGCTGATGCCGTCATCGGACTGCCAGGTAAATTCGACCGGCTGGCCTTTCAGTTGCTGCCAGAAGCGGTGGCAATGCAGCGGGTTACGGGTGACGCCTGCACCGACCATCGCCACCAGCGCCAGCCCCTGACGCAGGCGCAGTTCGCCAGGTAATCCCGCTTCGTCGAGGATTTTCAGCGCACTGTCGGCCACTTCTGAGGTGTAGCAAAATTGCAGCAACTGGCGATCGTTATGTACGCCAACCGCCAGCGGGCGTACCTGCGCGCGTTTCAGGATTTGGTCGATCTCTTTATGCGCCAGTTTGAAATCCTGACTGGCGGGCACCTGAAACTCAATCAAACAGACATCATCGTGGCTGGTGACAATACGCGCACCAGTACCGGAGGCCAGCACGCGTTCAATGCGCGTGGAACCTTGATCCGGCGTGTAGCTACAGCGCAGTTGCAGGTCGATTTCGCTGCCAGAAACCGGCTGTAAAGTACGGGCGTGAAGAACGGGAGCCGCCAGGCGCGCCAGTTCGCTGGCCTCATCCAGACGCAGCAACGGCAGCAGGCAGGCATCTTTCACTTTACGCGGGTCGGCACTGTATACCCCGGCGACGTCGCTCCAGATGGTTACGCGAGAAACACCCGCCAGCGCACCGATTTGTGTCGCGGAATAGTCGGAACCGTTACGCCCCAGCAGCACCGTTTCACCGGCGTTGTTGCGGCTGATAAATCCGGTCACCACCAGACGTTTGCCCGGATGTTGCACCAGCAGCTGTTGCAGCAACGGGTAAGAAAGCCCTTCATCAACCTGCGGTTGTGCGGCGCGTTCAGCGCGTAAAAACTCGCGGGCATCAAGCCAGGCCGCTGGCAGCCCTTGTTGATTAAGTACCGCAGACATCAGGCGCGCCGACCACACTTCACCGTGGCCCACCACTTCCGCATACACCGCATCGTTAATACCACTGTCGAGCAACGCCGCCAGGCGTTCCAGATCGCTGACAAAAGCGCTAATGAGGCTATCGGCTTCTTCAGCGGGTAGCAGACCGCTAATCAGATCGCACTGATAGCGACGCAGCGTTTGTTGAACCTGATGCGCAGAGAGACGATCGGTCTGGCTTAGTTTCAACCAGTTAATCAACTGGTTAGTGGTGCTACCGGCGGCGGAAACCACCATCATATCGTCAGGCTGAGAGTACTCCGCCATAATGCCCGCGACACGCAAATAACACTTCACATCAGCCAGACTACTGCCACCAAATTTATGCAGCTGACGACCTTTCGCCCCTGCCTGCGCAATCACACTCATTTTTACCCCTTGTTTGCAGCCCGGAAGCCATTTTCCAGGTCGGCAATTAAATCTTCGCCATCTTCAATACCGGTGGAGATACGCAGCAGCGTCTCGGAGATCCCGGCGGCAGCACGCGCTTCTGGTGCCATGCCTGCATGTGTCATGGTTGCGGCGTGAGAGATTAAACTTTCCACTCCCCCTAATGATTCCGCCAGCGTAAACAACGACAGCCCGCCCAGGAAACGACGCAGCGTCTGCTCATCGCCATCCAGTTCAAAACTCAACATTGCGCCAAAGCCTTTTTGCTGGCGCGCGGCAATTTCATGCCCCTGATTTTCCGGCAGCGACGGGTGATACAGTTTTTTCACCAACGGCTGGGTTTGCAGATATTTCACAATCGCCTGCGCGTTACGCTGCGCCAGCTCCATACGCGGCACCAGCGTTCGCAACCCACGTAGCAGCAGATAGCTGTCAAACGCGCCGCCCGTCACGCCAATATTGTTTGCCCACCAGGCCAGTTCAGTGACAACGTCCGGGTCTTTAGCAATCACCACGCCGGCCACTACGTCTGAGTGACCGTTCAGATATTTCGTGCATGAATGCAACACCAGATCGGCACCTAATGCCAGCGGATTTTGTAATGCCGGGCTTAAGAAGGTGTTATCCACCACGCTCACCGCCCCGACTTCCCTTGCCAGATGGCAGATTTTCGCAATATCCACGACGCGTAACAATGGATTACTTGGGCTTTCTACCAGTACCAGTTTGGGTTTTTCTGCCAGCGCTGCCCGTAATGCCTGTTCATCGCCTTGATCAACAAACAACACGCGATAGCAACCACGTTTCGCCAGGCTGTCGAACAGGCGATAGCTACCGCCGTAGCAGTCGTGCGGCGCAACCAGCAAATCGCCAGGTTTCAAAAAGACGGTGGTTACCAGATGGATGGCTGACATGCCGGTATTGGTGAGCACTGCACCGGCACCACCTTCCAGTTCTGCCAGCGCACGCTGAACCACATCGCGCGTTGGGTTGCCGCGACGCGAGTAATCATGCGCGCGCGGTTCATTAAATCCGGTAAAGTTATAGGTGCTGGAAAGATGGATCGGTGGGACAACGCAACCATACTGTTCGTCGTCATTTAACCCGCTACGCACTGCGATGGTGGCCTGTTTACGCGTCATGTGATGAAGTTCCCTGGGCTTTGTCGGTGAAATGTCAGGCACCAGAGTAAACATTGTGTTAATGGACGTCAATACATCTGGACATCTAAACTTCTTTGCGTATAGATTGAGCAAATCCCAAATAGCCGTTAAAATTATATGCATTATCACGCCGACAGGTGCATTACACGATGTCACGGTAACGCCTGTACGGTAAACTATGCGGGTTTACGGTCAGTACCCACATCAACTGTGTGGTCTGGTCTCAATTTATTGACGAAGAGGATTAAGTATCTCATGGCTGAATGGAGCGGCGAATATATCAGCCCATACGCTGAGCACGGCAAGAAGAGTGAACAAGTCAAAAAGATTACGGTTTCCATTCCTCTTAAGGTGTTAAAAATCCTCACCGATGAACGCACGCGTCGTCAGGTGAACAACCTGCGTCACGCTACCAACAGCGAGCTGCTGTGCGAAGCGTTTCTGCATGCCTTTACCGGGCAACCTTTGCCGGATGATGCCGATCTGCGTAAAGAGCGCAGCGACGAAATCCCGGAAGCGGCAAAAGAGATCATGCGTGAGATGGGGATTAACCCGGAGACGTGGGAATACTAAAGCAAAAAAGAGCGGCGCGGAGTGGAATCGCCTGATGCGCTACGCTTATCAGGCCTACGTCATATTGCAATTTATTGAATTTGCACGAACTTGTAGGCCGGATAAGGCGTTCACGCCGCATCCGGCATAAACAACGAGCACGTTGTCTGCGACCCACCGCTTTTTATACATGGACGTTTAACTATGAAAAACAGGCTGCTGATCCTCAGCCTGCTGGTTTCTGTACCTGCCTTTGCCTGGCAACCACAAACCGGCGACATCATCTTTCAGATCTCTCGCTCATCGCAAAGTAAAGCGATCCAACTGGCGACCCATTCCGATTATAGCCACACCGGTATGCTGGTGATACGCAACAAAAAGCCCTACGTTTTTGAAGCGGTCGGCCCGGTGAAATACACCCCGCTCAAGCAGTGGATCGCCCATGGTGAAAAGGGCAAATACGTTGTTCGCCGCGTTGAAGGCGGACTGAGTGTTGAACAACAGCAAAAACTGGCGCAAACGGCAAAACGTTATCTCGGTAAACCGTATGATTTCAGCTTCTCATGGAG
This sequence comes from Escherichia sp. AM3, assembly GCF_032029835.1. Lineage (NCBI taxonomy): Bacteria > Pseudomonadati > Pseudomonadota > Gammaproteobacteria > Enterobacterales > Enterobacteriaceae > Escherichia > Escherichia sp. AM3. The sequence goes on from NZ_JAVUPQ010000021.1 coordinate 38,726, forward strand.
CGACGATCGCCAGTACTGTTCGGAAGTGGTGTGGAAGGTTTACCAGAACGCGCTGGGAATGCGCGTGGGCGAGCAGCAGAAGTTGAAAGAGTTCGATCTCAGCAACCCGCTGGTCCAGGCTAAGCTCAAAGAACGCTACGGCAAAAATATTCCGCTTGAGGAAACGGTAGTTTCACCACAAGCCGTTTTCGACGCGCCACAACTCACCACAGTCGCCAAAGAGTGGCCGCTGTTTTCGTGGTAATGGATGATGAAAAAAATAATTCCCGCCGTAGTCTGTTTGTTGCTTTGTAGTTGCTCGACCTTTCCGCAAGCTGTCGCTCCGGTAAACAATGACTTTGCAGGTCAGCATAATATTTATATTGTCAGTCACGGCTGGCATACCGGAATTGTGGTGCCCGCCGCAATCGTTAATCGTGTTTTACCGCAACTCGACGCGAGATTTGCGCAACCAAAATGGTATGAAATCGGCTGGGGCGATAAAGGCTTTTATCAGGCACAGGAAATTACCAGTCGCCTGACATTGCAGGCGATGTTCTGGTCTACTGGCGCAGTAATGCATGTGGTGGCGTTCTCTGCCCCACCTGAACGCTATTTTCCTGGCAGTGAAGTTAAGCCACTGACAATTAACAACGGTCAACTTGCGACCTTAATGCTATTTATTGGCCGCAGTTTTTCCCGTAGCGAGGCGGGAAATGTTATTCCACTCAAAAAAGGCATTTATGGTGACAGCCAGTTTTATGCCGCCAATGGTCGCTATGGGATTTTAAATACCTGTAATAAATGGACGGCAAAAGGGTTACAAAGCGCGGGGATAGAGATTGAATCGGCTTTAAAATTGACGGCGGGGAGTGTGATAAGCGCAATGCCTTAACGATTGTCAGGCACAAAAAAAGCGCCGTGCGGCGCTTTTTTCGGAAATCCGGTCTTATTTGCTGCCCGGGATGTTGAAACGCTTGTTGAAGCGGTCAACACGGCCACCGGTAGCAACATCACGCTGTTTGCCAGTGAAGAATGGGTGGCACTTGCTGCACACGTCGAGGTTCAGGTCATGACCAACGGTGGAGCGGATTTTCATTACGTTACCGCAAGAGCAGCTAGCAGTAATTTCTTCGTATTTCGGGTGAATATCTTTTTTCATGGGAAAACCTCGGTTTAAGGCCGCGTCGCTCTTCCAGCCCTAACGCCAGACACCACGCGATGTTAAAAGTATAGCTTCAATACGATCATTTCGTACGAAGGCGCGAAATCATACAGAAATTAACCAGCGTATGCAAACTGATCCGCACTCTTCTACGGCAATGTGTATACTAACCCACCGAATTTCAAGTCAGGATGATGCTATGCCCGTTGCCCACGTTGCCTTGCCCGTTCCGCTTCCTCGTACCTTTGACTATCTGCTGCCAGAAGGCATGACGGTTAAAGCCGGGTGTCGCGTGCGCGTGCCGTTTGGCAAACAGCAGGAGCGCATCGGGGTTGTGGTGTCAGTTAGCGATGTCAGTGAGCTGCCGCTTAACGAGCTGAAAGCGGTAGTGGAAGTGCTGGACGTTGAGCCGGTATTTACTCACTCCGTCTGGCGGTTACTGCTCTGGGCGGCAGATTACTATCATCATCCGATTGGCGATGTGCTGTTTCATGCCTTGCCGATTTTACTGCGCCAGGGGCGGCCTGCGGCGAACGCGCCGATGTGGTACTGGTTTGCCACTGAACAAGGCCAGGCGGTGGATCTGAACAGCCTGAAACGCTCCCCCAAGCAACAACAGGCGCTGGCGGCGTTACGGCAAGGCAAAATCTGGCGCGACCAGGTCGCCACGCTCGAATTTAATGATGCCGCGTTGCAGGCGCTACGCAAAAAAGGTCTGTGTGATTTAGCAAGTGAAACACCAGAGTTTAGCGACTGGCGAACGAACTATGCCGTTTCTGGTGAGCGGTTGCGATTGAATACCGAACAGGCCACCGCCGTTGGCGCAATTCATAGCGCGGCAGATACTTTTTCTGCCTGGCTGCTGGCGGGCGTTACCGGTTCCGGTAAAACGGAGGTTTATCTCAGCGTACTGGAAAACGTGCTCGCTCAGGGCAAACAGGCGCTGGTGATGGTGCCGGAAATCGGCCTGACACCGCAAACTATCGCCCGTTTTCGTGAACGTTTTAATGCCCCCGTGGAAGTTCTGCATTCCGGCCTGAACGACAGCGAGCGTCTTTCGGCGTGGCTGAAAGCGAAAAATGGTGAGGCGGCGATTGTGATCGGCACCCGCTCCGCGCTGTTTACGCCGTTTAAAAATCTCGGCGTGATTGTCATTGATGAAGAGCACGACAGCTCCTACAAGCAGCAGGAAGGCTGGCGCTATCATGCCCGCGACCTGGCGGTGTATCGTGCGCACAGCGAGCAAATCCCGATTATTCTTGGCTCCGCAACGCCCGCGCTGGAAACGTTATGCAACGTCCAGCAGAAAAAATACCGCCTGCTGCGCCTGACCCGTCGGGCAGGGAATGCGCGTCCGGCAATTCAACATGTGCTGGATTTAAAAGGTCAGAAGGTGCAGGCAGGTCTGGCTCCGGCGTTAATCACTCGTATGCGCCAGCATTTACAGGCTGATAACCAGGTCATTCTCTTTCTTAACCGCCGTGGCTTTGCGCCTGCACTGCTGTGCCACGACTGTGGCTGGATTGCCGAATGCCCACGTTGCGATCACTACTACACGCTGCATCAGGCGCAGCACCATCTGCGCTGCCACCACTGTGACAGTCAGCGTCCGGTGCCGCGCCAGTGCCCTTCCTGCGGTTCCACGCACCTGGTCCCCGTGGGGCTGGGCACCGAACAGCTTGAACAGACGCTCGCGCCGTTGTTCCCCGGCGTGCCCATTTCTCGTATCGACCGCGATACCACCAGCCGCAAAGGGGCGCTGGAACAGCAACTGGCAGAAGTACATCGCGGCGGCGCGCGGATTTTGATTGGTACACAAATGCTGGCGAAAGGTCACCATTTCCCGGATGTGACGCTGGTTGCATTACTGGACGTGGACGGCGCGCTGTTTTCTGCCGATTTTCGCTCGGCAGAGCGTTTCGCTCAGCTTTACACCCAGGTCGCCGGTCGTGCCGGGCGTGCGGGTAAACAGGGCGAAGTGGTGCTGCAAACGCACCATCCGGAACATCCTCTGTTGCAAACGTTGCTCTATAAAGGCTACGACGCCTTTGCCGAACAGGCGCTGGCTGAGCGGCGAATGATGCAGCTACCGCCGTGGACCAGCCATGTGATTGTGCGTGCGGAAGATCATAACAATCAGCACGCGCCATTGTTCCTGCAACAACTGCGTAATCTGATCCTCTCCAGCCCACTGGCAGACGAGAAACTGTGGGTTCTCGGTCCGGTTCCGGCTCTGGCACCTAAACGTGGCGGTCGCTGGCGCTGGCAGATATTGTTGCAGCACCCTTCCCGCGTGCGCTTGCAACACATCATTAACGGTACGCTGGCGCTCATCAATACAATACCGGATTCCCGTAAGGTGAAATGGGTGCTGGATGTTGATCCGATTGAGGGTTAAACCGCTCACGATGCGAGGCGGATCGAAAAATTCAATATTCATCACACTTTTCATGAAAATTCTGTAACCGTTTTCACGCGCTATCTGCTAAAAATGTTGCCGATGTGAAGTAAACATGGATGTAGTACGCCTGACGTGCCAGGCGAGGAGTGAGTGTGAAAGCGAAGAAGCAGGAAACTGCCGCGACCATGAAAGACGTTGCCCTCAAGGCAAAAGTCTCTACAGCGACCGTCTCCCGAGCATTAATGAATCCCGATAAAGTCTCCCAGGCCACCCGTAATCGGGTTGAAAAAGCGGCCCGGGAAGTGGGTTATTTACCGCAGCCTATGGGGCGCAACGTCAAGCGTAATGAATCCCGCACCATTCTGGTGATTGTCCCGGATATCTGCGATCCCTTCTTTAGCGAAATTATTCGCGGTATCGAAGTTACGGCGGCAAATCACGGATATCTGGTGCTGATTGGCGACTGTGCGCATCAAAATCAGCAGGAAAAAACCTTTATCGATTTGATCATCACCAAGCAAATTGATGGCATGTTGTTGCTGGGTTCAAGGCTGCCGTTTGATGCCAGCATTGAGGAACAGCGTAATCTGCCGCCGATGGTGATGGCGAACGAATTTGCACCGGAGCTGGAGCTGCCTACAGTTCATATCGACAATCTGACCGCCGCATTTGATGCAGTAAATTATTTATATGAGCAAGGGCATAAACGGATTGGCTGTATAGCCGGTCCCGAAGAGATGCCGCTGTGTCACTACCGCCTGCAAGGCTATGTTCAGGCGCTGCGTCGCTGCGGCATTATGGTTGATCCGCAATACATCGCCCGTGGCGACTTCACCTTCGAAGCCGGAAGCAAAGCGATGCAGCAGCTGCTTGATCTTCCACAACCGCCTACTGCTGTCTTCTGCCATAGCGATGTGATGGCGCTCGGCGCACTTTCTCAGGCAAAACGCCAGGGGCTGAAAGTCCCGGAAGACCTTTCCATAATCGGTTTTGATAACATCGACCTGACGCAATTTTGTGATCCGCCGCTGACAACCATCGCGCAGCCGCGTTACGAAATCGGTCGGGAAGCTATGCTGTTATTGCTTGATCAAATGCAGGGGCAACACGTTGGCAGTGGCTCTCGTTTAATGGACTGCGAACTTATCATCCGGGGATCAACACGCGCGTTACCTTAAAGTAAACCTTTAAGACTGCCGTGACTGGTCAAAGGCCCGCCGCTTAAGTAACATGGCGGGCTGACGAACGAATAAATACAGCGAAACGATAGTGGCACAACGAGATTATGTACGCCGCAGCCAACCGGCACCTTCGCGGCGAAAAAAGAGCACCTCACGGAAAAAGCAACGAAATCTGCCTGCGGTTTCTCCCGCTATGGTCGCTATTGCTGCCGCCGTTCTTGTGACCTTTATCGGTGGTCTGTACTTCATTACGCATCACAAGAAAGAAGAGTCCGAGACGCTGCAAAGCCAGAAAGTGACCGGAAACGGACTACCACCAAAACCAGAAGAACGCTGGCGCTACATTAAAGAGCTGGAAAGTCGCCAGCCGGGAGTGCGTGCGCCCACAGAACCTTCTGCCGGTGGTGAAGTGAAAACGCCGGAGCAACTGACACCAGAACAACGTCAGCTTCTTGAACAAATGCAGGCTGATATGCGCCAGCAGCCAACGCAGCTGGTTGAAGTTCCGTGGAATGAACAGACGCCGGAACAGCGTCAGCAAACGCTACAGCGCCAACGTCAGGCGCAGCAATTAGCGGAACAGCAACGCCTGGCTCAGCAGTCGCGTACGACTGAACAAAGCTGGCAGCAGCAGACGCGTACGTCGCAAGCCGCACCGGTACAGGCGCAACCGCGCCAGTCTAAACCGGCTTCTTCTCAGCAGCCGTACCAGGATCTGCTGCAAACTCCTGCGCACACGACTGCGCAGTCGAAGCCGCAGCAAGCTGCGCCAGTTGCTCGTGCCGCTGACGCGCCAAAACCGACGGCGGAGAAAAAAGACGAACGCCGCTGGATGGTGCAGTGCGGTTCGTTCAGAGGCGCGGAACAGGCAGAGACGGTACGTGCTCAGCTGGCGTTCGAAGGCTTTGACTCGAAAATCACCACCAACAATGGCTGGAATCGTGTGGTCATTGGCCCGGTGAAAGGCAAAGAGAACGCAGACAGCACCCTCAATCGGTTGAAGATGGCGGGTCATACAAACTGCATTCGGCTCGCCGCCGGGGGTTGAAACCCTCAAAATCCCCCCCATCTATAATTGCATTATGCCCCGTACTTTTGTACGGGGTTTGTACTCTGTATTCGTAACCAAGGGGTCAGCTCGTGACAACTATAGTAAGCGTACGCCGTAACGGCCATGTGGTCATCGCTGGTGATGGTCAGGCCACGTTGGGCAATACCGTAATGAAAGGCAACGTGAAAAAGGTCCGCCGTCTGTACAACGACAAAGTCATCGCGGGCTTTGCGGGCGGTACTGCGGATGCTTTTACGCTGTTCGAACTGTTTGAACGTAAACTGGAAATGCATCAGGGCCATCTGGTCAAAGCCGCCGTTGAGCTGGCAAAAGACTGGCGTACCGATCGCATGCTGCGCAAACTTGAAGCACTGCTGGCAGTCGCGGATGAAACTGCATCGCTTATCATCACCGGTAACGGTGACGTGGTGCAGCCAGAAAACGATCTTATTGCTATCGGCTCCGGCGGCCCTTACGCCCAGGCTGCGGCGCGCGCGCTGTTAGAAAACACTGAACTTAGCGCCCATGAAATTGCTGAAAAGGCGTTGGATATTGCAGGCGACATTTGCATCTATACCAACCATTTCCACACCATCGAAGAATTAAGCTACAAAGCGTAAGGATCTCCCATGTCTGAAATGACCCCACGCGAAATCGTCAGCGAACTGGATAAGCACATCATCGGCCAGGACAACGCCAAGCGTTCTGTGGCGATTGCTCTGCGTAACCGCTGGCGTCGCATGCAGCTCAACGAAGAGCTGCGCCATGAAGTGACCCCGAAAAATATCCTGATGATCGGCCCGACCGGTGTCGGTAAAACTGAAATCGCCCGTCGTCTGGCTAAGCTGGCGAATGCGCCGTTCATCAAAGTTGAAGCGACCAAATTCACCGAAGTGGGCTACGTCGGTAAGGAAGTGGATTCTATTATTCGCGATCTGACCGATGCCGCCGTGAAAATGGTACGCGTCCAGGCTATCGAGAAAAACCGTTATCGCGCTGAAGAACTGGCAGAAGAACGTATTCTCGACGTGCTGATCCCACCTGCTAAAAACAACTGGGGACAGACCGAACAGCAGCAGGAACCGTCCGCTGCTCGTCAGGCATTCCGCAAAAAACTGCGTGAAGGCCAGCTTGATGACAAAGAAATCGAGATCGATCTTGCCGCAGCACCGATGGGCGTTGAAATTATGGCTCCTCCGGGCATGGAAGAGATGACCAGCCAGCTGCAGTCCATGTTCCAGAACCTGGGCGGCCAGAAGCAAAAAGCGCGTAAGCTGAAAATCAAAGACGCCATGAAGCTGCTGATTGAAGAAGAAGCGGCGAAACTGGTGAACCCGGAAGAGCTGAAGCAAGACGCTATCGACGCTGTTGAGCAGCACGGGATCGTGTTTATCGACGAAATCGACAAAATCTGTAAGCGCGGCGAGTCTTCCGGTCCGGATGTTTCTCGTGAAGGCGTTCAGCGTGACCTGCTGCCGCTGGTAGAAGGTTGCACCGTTTCCACCAAACACGGGATGGTCAAAACTGACCACATTCTGTTTATCGCTTCTGGCGCGTTCCAGATTGCGAAACCGTCTGACCTGATCCCGGAACTGCAAGGTCGTCTGCCAATCCGCGTTGAACTGCAGGCGCTGACCACCAGCGACTTCGAGCGTATTCTGACCGAGCCGAATGCCTCTATCACCGTGCAGTACAAAGCACTGATGGCGACTGAAGGCGTAAATATCGAGTTTACCGACTCCGGTATTAAACGCATCGCGGAAGCGGCATGGCAGGTGAACGAATCTACCGAAAACATCGGTGCTCGTCGTTTACACACTGTTCTGGAGCGTTTAATGGAAGAGATTTCCTACGACGCCAGCGATTTAAGCGGTCAAAATATCACTATTGACGCAGATTATGTGAGCAAACATCTGGATGCGTTGGTGGCAGATGAAGATCTGAGCCGTTTTATCCTATAATCGCGTTCAATCATTTTCATCATTGTTTGATGGGGCTGAAAGGCCCCATTTTTATTGGCGCGTATTATGACTGAACAACAAATTAGCCGAACTCAGGCGTGGCTGGAAAGTTTACGACCTAAAACCCTCCCCCTCGCCTTTGCTGCAATTATCGTCGGGACAGCGCTGGCATGGTGGCAAGGTCACTTCGATCCGCTGGTCGCCCTGCTGGCACTAATTACCGCCGGGCTATTACAGATCCTTTCTAACCTCGCCAATGATTACGGCGATGCGGTAAAAGGCAGCGATAAACCTGACCGCATTGGGCCGCTACGCGGCATGCAAAAAGGGGTCATTACCCAGCAAGAGATGAAACGGGCGCTCATTATTACCGTCGTGCTCATCTGTCTCTCCGGGCTGGCACTGGTTGCAGTGGCATGCCATACGCTGGCCGATTTTGTCGGTTTCCTGATTCTTGGCGGGTTGTCGATCATTGCCGCTATCACCTACACCGTGGGCAATCGTCCTTATGGTTATATCGGTCTGGGTGATATTTCCGTACTGGTTTTCTTTGGCTGGTTGAGTGTCATGGGGAGCTGGTATTTACAGGCTCATACATTGATTCCGGCACTGATCCTTCCGGCGACCGCATGCGGCCTGCTGGCAACGGCAGTACTGAATATTAATAACCTGCGTGATATCAATAGCGACCGCGAAAATGGCAAAAACACGCTGGTGGTGCGCTTAGGTGAAGTGAACGCGCGTCGTTATCATGCCTGCCTGCTGATGGGCTCGCTGGTGTGTCTGGCGCTGTTTAATCTCTTTTCGCTGCATAGCCTGTGGGGCTGGCTGTTCCTGCTGGCGGCACCATTACTGGTGAAGCAAGCCCGTTATGTGATGCGGGAAATGGACCCGGTGGCGATGCGACCAATGCTGGAACGTACTGTCAAGGGAGCGTTACTGACTAACCTGCTGTTTGTTTTAGGGATATTCCTAAGCCAGTGGGCAGCATAACTGACAAATATCAATTAACAATTGATGATTTTGCCAACAGCCCACATAGCGCGATATACTGAAAATTCTCGCAGCAACTGAATGTTAAGCCTATGAAATACGATACTTCCGAGCTTTGTGACATCTATCAAGAAGATGTTAACGTCGTGGAACCGCTGTTCTCCAACTTTGGCGGACGGGCGTCGTTTGGCGGACAAATAATCACGGTAAAATGTTTCGAGGACAACGGGTTGCTGTACGATCTGCTCGAACAGAATGGCCGTGGTCGTGTTCTTGTCGTCGATGGCGGTGGTTCTGTTCGTCGCGCACTGGTCGATGCTGAACTGGCGCGTCTGGCAGTACAAAATGAATGGGAAGGTCTGGTCATTTACGGCGCGGTGCGTCAGGTAGATGACCTGGAAGAGTTGGATATCGGCATCCAGGCGATGGCGGCAATTCCGGTTGGTGCCGCTGGCGAAGGCATTGGCGAAAGCGATGTCCGCGTCAATTTTGGCGGTGTCACCTTCTTCTCCGGCGACCATCTTTATGCCGACAATACCGGGATTATTCTTTCAGAAGATCCGCTGGATATTGAATGATAAGAAAGGCACCGCAAGGTGCCTTTTTTCTGCGTTACCTGTTGGCCTACACAGTAAAGAAATTACGCGGAAGATGAAGCGTAATCAGACCTCTTCCATGCGACCCAGCAGGGCCTGCAGACGTTCCTGCCAGCCGTTCTGCTGTTCTTTCAGATGGTTGTTCTCACGCTCCAGCTCTTCGCGCTGATGCTGGGCATTTTGAACTTCCTGCGACAGTGAGTTGTTTTTTTCTTTCAGCTCTTCGATTTCCATCTGCAACAGAGTGATGGTATCAATCGCCTGCTGTACTTTTGCTTCCAGTTTCTCAAACACTTCTAATGACATTGTCATACCTCTCCTGAATTGCAAGGCGTTGATGGATAAAAATCCTCGTCCCGATTACCGGTGACGCCTTAATAAATACGAGCGCACTTTAGTTAGCTCCGATTGTATGAAGCCGCGCCATCGCTGTCCAGCGGCACGCCTTGCAGATTACGGTTTGCCACACTTTTCATCCTTCTCCTGGTGACATAATCCACATCAATCGAAAATGTTAATAAATTTGTTGCGCGAATGATCTAACAAACATGCATCATGTACAATCAGATGGAATAAATGGCGCGATAACGCTCATTTTATGACGAGGCACACACATTTTAAGTTCGATATTTCTCGTTTTTGCTCGTTAACGATAAGTTTACAGCATGCCTACAAGCATCGTGGAGGTCCGTGACTTTCACGCATACAACAAACATTAACTCTTCAGGATCCGATTATGAGTCAAACATCAACCTTGAAAGGCCAGTGCATTGCTGAATTCCTCGGTACCGGGTTGTTGATTTTCTTCGGTGTGGGTTGCGTTGCAGCACTAAAAGTCGCTGGTGCGTCTTTTGATCAGTGGGAAATCAGTGTCATTTGGGGACTGGGGGTGGCAATGGCCATCTACCTGACCGCAGGGGTTTCCGGCGCGCATCTTAATCCCGCTGTTACCATTGCATTGTGGCTGTTTGCCTGTTTCGACAAGCGCAAAGTTATTCCTTTTATCGTTTCACAAGTTGCCGGCGCTTTCTGTGCTGCGGCTTTAGTTTACGGGCTTTACTACAATTTATTTTTCGACTTCGAGCAGACTCATCACATTGTTCGCGGCAGCGTTGAAAGTGTTGATCTGGCTGGCACTTTCTCTACTTACCCTAATCCTCATATCAATTTTGTGCAGGCTTTCGCAGTTGAGATGGTGATTACCGCTATTCTGATGGGGCTGATCCTGGCGTTAACGGACGATGGCAACGGTGTACCACGCGGCCCTTTGGCTCCCTTGCTGATTGGTCTACTGATTGCGGTCATTGGCGCATCTATGGGCCCATTGACAGGTTTTGCCATGAACCCAGCGCGTGACTTCGGTCCGAAAGTCTTTGCCTGGCTGGCGGGCTGGGGCAATGTCGCCTTTACCGGCGGCAGAGACATTCCTTACTTCCTGGTGCCGCTTTTCGGCCCTATCGTTGGCGCGATTGTAGGTGCATTTGCCTACCGCAAACTGATTGGTCGCCATTTGCCTTGCGATATCTGTGTTGTGGAAGAAAAGGAAACCACAACTCCTTCAGAACAAAAAGCTTCGCTGTAATATGACTACGGGACAATTAAACATGACTGAAAAAAAATATATCGTTGCGCTCGACCAGGGCACCACCAGCTCCCGCGCGGTCGTAATGGATCACGATGCCAATATCATTAGCGTGTCGCAGCGCGAATTTGAGCAAATCTACCCAAAACCAGGTTGGGTAGAACACGACCCAATGGAAATCTGGGCCACCCAAAGCTCCACGCTGGTAGAAGTGCTGGCGAAAGCCGATATCAGTTCCGATCAAATTGCAGCTATCGGTATTACGAACCAGCGTGAAACCACTATTGTCTGGGAAAAAGAAACCGGCAAGCCTATCTATAACGCCATTGTCTGGCAGTGCCGTCGTACCGCAGAAATCTGCGAGCATTTAAAACGTGACGGTTTAGAAGATTATATCCGCAGCAATACCGGTCTGGTGATTGACCCGTACTTTTCTGGCACCAAAGTGAAGTGGATCCTCGACCATGTGGAAGGCTCTCGCGAGCGTGCACGTCGTGGTGAATTGCTGTTTGGTACGGTTGATACGTGGCTTATCTGGAAAATGACTCAGGGCCGTGTCCATGTGACCGATTACACCAACGCCTCTCGTACCATGTTGTTCAACATCCATACCCTGGACTGGGACGACAAAATGCTGGAAGTGCTGGATATTCCGCGCGAGATGCTGCCAGAAGTGCGTCGTTCTTCCGAAGTATACGGTCAGACTAACATTGGCGGCAAAGGCGGCACGCGTATTCCAATCTCCGGGATCGCCGGTGACCAGCAGGCCGCGCTGTTTGGTCAGTTGTGCGTGAAAGAAGGGATGGCGAAGAACACCTATGGCACTGGCTGCTTTATGCTGATGAACACTGGCGAGAAAGCGGTGAAATCAGAAAACGGCCTGCTGACCACCATCGCCTGCGGCCCGACTGGCGAAGTGAACTATGCGTTGGAAGGTGCGGTGTTTATGGCAGGCGCATCCATTCAGTGGCTGCGCGATGAAATGAAGTTGATTAACGACGCCTACGATTCCGAATATTTCGCCACCAAAGTGCAAAACACCAATGGTGTGTATGTGGTTCCGGCATTTACCGGGCTGGGTGCGCCGTACTGGGACCCGTATGCGCGCGGGGCGATTTTCGGTCTGACTCGTGGGGTGAACGCTAACCACATTATACGCGCGACGCTGGAGTCTATTGCTTATCAGACGCGTGACGTGCTGGAAGCGATGCAGGCCGACTCTGGTATCCGTCTGCACGCCCTGCGCGTGGATGGTGGCGCAGTAGCAAACAATTTCCTGATGCAGTTCCAGTCCGATATTCTCGGCACCCGCGTTGAGCGCCCGGAAGTGCGCGAAGTCACCGCATTGGGTGCGGCCTATCTCGCAGGCCTGGCGGTTGGCTTCTGGCAGAACCTCGACGAGCTGCAAGAGAAAGCGGTGATTGAGCGCGAGTTCCGTCCAGGCATCGAAACCACTGAGCGTAATTACCGTTACGCAGGCTGGAAAAAAGCGGTTAAACGCGCGATGGCGTGGGAAGAACACGACGAATAATGTAAATGCCGAATGAAGCGTTTATGCCGCATCCGGTAGTCCCGAAACGTGCGGGGGCAACCCCGCACACATCAATAATCCCTCCCTTCCCCTGTGCTACACTTCGCGCCATTCCTTACTGCTTAGAGTTTGCTATGAGACGAGAACTTGCCATCGAATTTTCCCGCGTCACCGAATCAGCGGCGCTGGCTGGCTACAAATGGTTAGGACGCGGCGATAAAAACACCGCGGACGGCGCGGCGGTAAACGCCATGCGTATTATGCTCAACCAGGTCAACATTGACGGCACCATCGTCATTGGTGAAGGTGAAATCGACGAAGCACCGATGCTCTACATTGGTGAAAAAGTCGGTACTGGTCGCGGCGACGCGGTAGATATTGCTGTTGATCCGATTGAAGGCACGCGCATGACGGCGATGGGCCAGGCTAACGCGCTGGCGGTGCTGGCAGTAGGCGATAAAGGCTGCTTCCTCAATGCGCCGGATATGTATATGGAGAAGCTGATTGTCGGGCCGGGAGCCAAAGGCACCATTGATCTGAACCTGCCGCTGGCGGATAACCTGCGCAATGTAGCGGCGGCGCTCGGCAAACCGTTGAGCGAACTGACGGTAACGATTCTGGCTAAACCACGCCACGATGCCGTTATCGCTGAAATGCAGCAACTCGGCGTACGCGTATTTGCTATTCCGGACGGCGACGTTGCGGCCTCAATTCTCACCTGTATGCCAGACAGCGAAGTTGACGTGCTGTACGGTATTGGTGGCGCGCCGGAAGGCGTAGTTTCTGCGGCGGTGATCCGCGCATTAGATGGCGACATGAACGGTCGTCTGCTGGCGCGTCATGACGTCAAAGGCGACAACGAAGAGAATCGTCGCATTGGCGAGCAGGAGCTGGCACGCTGCAAAGCGATGGGCATCGAAGCCGGTAAAGTATTGCGCCTGGGCGATATGGCGCGCAGCGATAACGTCATCTTCTCTGCCACCGGTATTACCAAAGGCGATCTGCTGGAAGGCATTAGCCGCAAAGGCAATATCGCGACTACCGAAACGCTGCTGATCCGCGGCAAGTCACGCACCATTCGCCGCATTCAGTCCATCCACTATCTGGATCGCAAAGACCCGGAAATGCAGGTGCACATCCTCTGATTGATTTGATCGATTGAGCCTTCCAGTCCTTCGGGACTGGAATTTTTTTGTTCGGAGAACGAAGATAAGGCAAGTCAATCAAAACAGGAGAAAAACATGGCTGATTGGGTAACAGGCAAAGTCACTAAAGTGCAGAACTGGACCGACGCCCTGTTTAGTCTCACCGTTCACGCCCCCGTGCTTCCGTTTACCGCCGGGCAATTTACCAAGCTTGGCCTTGAAATCGACGGCGAACGCGTCCAGCGCGCCTACTCCTATGTAAACTCGCCCGATAATCCCGATCTGGAGTTTTACCTGGTCACCGTCCCCGATGGCAAATTAAGCCCACGACTGGCGGCACTGAAACCAGGCGATGAAGTGCAGGTGGTTAGCGAAGCGGCAGGATTCTTTGTGCTCGATGAAGTGCCGCACTGCGAAACGCTATGGATGCTGGCAACCGGTACAGCGATTGGCCCTTATTTATCGATTCTGCAACTAGGTAAAGATTTAGATCGCTTCAAAAATCTGGTCCTGGTGCACGCCGCACGTTATGCCGCCGACTTAAGCTATTTGCCACTGATGCAGGAACTGGAAAAACGCTACGAAGGAAAACTGCGCATTCAGACGGTGGTCAGTCGGGAAACGGCAGCGGGGTCGCTCACCGGACGGATACCGGCATTAATTGAAAGTGGGGAACTGGAAAGCACGATTGGCCTGCCGATGAATAAAGAAACCAGCCATGTGATGCTGTGCGGCAATCCACAGATGGTGCGCGATACACAACAGTTGCTGAAAGAGACCCGGCAGATGACGAAACATTTACGTCGCCGACCGGGCCATATGACAGCGGAGCATTACTGGTAAGCGGTTACTTATCGATAAACGGCACGATGAGCAAATCCGCACTCATCTTATTGATCATCCCGCGATATGCCGGCATCAAACGGTTGATAAATGAGTGATGATGACCACAGACAAGGAGGTCGCACTGCTCTTTTTGCATAATTTCCAGCAGTGTTTCCGGCATTTCTCCGCGTTCAATACGCAGTTTTGTCTTCGGCCATTGAATATTTTTCGTCAGTTTATACAGCTTGTTATCCGACTTATTCTTCAACAATTGAAGAATATCTTCTGTTGCAGGGAAGTAGATACCCGGATACAACTCGCTTAAGCCATCATCAATATGAATTAACGTCAGGTGAGCGTCATTATGTCTGGCGAGCTCCAGGGCTTTATTCACCAGTAAGGCATCTTCTTCATTCCCGGAAATTGCCACGCCAATGTGTTTATAAGCCATGTTTAACTCCTTCTAAAGCAACTCCATCAAGCTAACGAACGCAGTGATAACTCAAAAATAATCATCTCGGCCTGGCATGAGAAAGTGAAGGCCGCATCAAGCTCAACTTGCCCCTCCAGATCCTTAATCTTATAGGCCACGCTGGCCCCTTCATCTGCAGAGGATGTAGCGGCGGCAAGCTCTTTCAGTTTGGTCATAAAAGACTCTGCTTCTTCGCGGGTGGCAAAAAAGCGCGAAAACTTACTGGTACAGTTGTCGTTATCAATCACCGTACCGATATCAATCGCACATCCTTTAGTACTGCATTTATCTACGACATCTTTCATAGGGCACCTCTGTATATTCGCCTCTCTGTCGATTACGACTTAAGAATAATGCGCCGTTAAGGGAAGAACAAACAAGTAATGATCTTATGGATTACCATTTTTTTTGATATTGCTTAAGGTGAAGAGTTCAGAAGGATTTTCCGGGCATTGTCATTTTCATCGTGGAAATAACAATCCCGGAAAAAAATAGCAGTAAGAGATATATTAAAGGTTAATTACTTGATTTATTGTCGGCTTTATACTTCACATCCTGGGTATCTTTACCATATTTATTTTCGCCTTGTGTGCCAACAAACGCACCAAGATCGATAAGCATCATCACCAGAATCAACGTCGGGACAAAACGCCCCACCGCCCATTGCCAGACACCCGGTAAAATCGCCCAGTTACCCGCCAGCAGCATCCACGCCACAATCATCAGAAATGCCCATGCGCCGGAACGCCCGCGATCATGCAAGCGCTTAACGGTTACTGCCGCTGTTGGCCAGAGCAAGCACACAAGGCAAAACGCCGCGGTCTGAATATCGAGTAAATTTTTACCCGCCAGTGAGAAAAGCACCAGCATGCCTGCGAACCACAGGCCTATCCAAATCCAGAAATCACGGCGTCCAATACGCCCTTTAAATGAGAATAACCATTGCTGTATGGTCATGTAAGTTCCTTGATGGTTGTCTTTTCCAGGATTCTACCCTTTTGACAAGGGCGACAGATATCGTTTTAATCGGAGCCAGTCATAACAAAAGGTACTGTCAATGAAGCCAGGGTGTACGCTGTTTTTTCTCTTATGTTCTGCATTAACCGTTACAACAGCGGCGCATGCACAAACACCAGATACGGCAACGACCGCGCCTTATCTGCTGGCTGGAGCCCCTACTTTCGATCTCTCCATCAGCCAGTTTCGAGAAGACTTTAACAGCCAGAATCCCAGCCTGCCACTGAACGAATTTCGTGCCATCGACAGCAGTCCCGACAAAGCCAATCTCACTCGTGCTGCAAGTAAAATTAATGAGAACTTGTATGCTTCTACAGCGCTGGAGCGCGGTACCTTAAAAATCAAAAGCATTCAAATGACCTGGCTACCCATCCAGGGGCCAGAGCAAAAAGCCGCGAAAGCGAAAGCTCAGGAATACATGGCAGCGGTGATCCGCACACTCACCCCATTAATGACCAAAACACAAAGCCAGAAAAAACTGCAGTCGCTACTAACGGCGAGGAAAAACAAACGTTATTACACCGAGACAGAAGGTGCACTGCGTTATGTTGTCGCGGACAACGGCGAAAAGGGGCTGACCTTCGCTGTTGAACCGATTAAGCTGGCGCTATCTGAATCGCTTGAAGGTTTGAATAAATGACAAAAAGCAAAGCCTTTGTGCCGATGAATCTCTATACTGTTTCACAGACCTGCTGCCCTGCGGGGCGGCCATCTTCCTTTATTCGCTTATAAGCGTGGAGAATTAAAATGCGACATCCTTTAGTGATGGGTAACTGGAAACTGAACGGCAGCCGCCACATGGTTCACGAGCTGGTTTCTAACCTGCGTAAAGAGCTGGCAGGTGTTGCTGGCTGTGCGGTTGCAATCGCACCACCGGAAATGTACATCGATATGGCGAAGCGCGAAGCTGAAGGCAGCCACATCATGCTGGGTGCGCAAAACGTGGACCTGAACCTGTCCGGCGCATTCACCGGTGAAACTTCTGCCGCTATGCTGAAAGACATCGGCGCTCAGTACATCATCATCGGCCACTCTGAACGTCGTACTTACCACAAAGAGTCTGACGAACTGATCGCGAAAAAATTCGCGGTGCTGAAAGAGCAGGGCCTGACTCCGGTTCTGTGCATCGGTGAAACCGAAGCTGAAAACGAAGCGGGCAAAACTGAAGAAGTTTGCGCACGTCAGATCGACGCGGTACTGAAAACTCAGGGTGCTGCGGCATTCGAAGGTGCGGTTATCGCTTACGAACCTGTATGGGCAATCGGTACTGGCAAATCTGCAACTCCGGCTCAGGCACAGGCTGTTCACAAATTCATCCGTGACCACATCGCTAAAGTTGACGCTAACATCGCTGAACAAGTGATCATTCAGTACGGCGGCTCTGTAAACGCGTCTAACGCTGCAGAACTGTTTGCTCAGCCAGATATCGACGGCGCGCTGGTTGGCGGTGCTTCTCTGAAAGCTGACGCTTTCGCAGTGATCGTTAAAGCTGCAGAAGCGGCTAAACAGGCTTAAGTCTGACAGGTGCCGGATTTCATATCCGGCACTTACTTTCCTTAACTCTTCGCCGGTGATGCTGCCAACTTACTGATTTAGTGTATGATGGTGTTTTTGAGGTGCTCCAGTGGCTTCTGTTTCTATCAGC
>NZ_JAVUPQ010000022.1:0-54500 GCF_032029835.1 Escherichia sp. AM3
GGTGGAGCTGCATGACAAAGTCATCGGGCATTATCTGAACATAAAACACTATCAATAAGTTGGAGTCATTACCGATGGCGCAAAGAAAAACTTTCTTCATGACTCCTCCTGATTATTAGCTCTTTTCAGGACATTTGGTATTTGGCTGAATACGCGTTTCGTTATACGTCGTGGTAATAACAACGGCTAAACCTGTCGTAAACTGGCACTCTTTACCCACCTGGGTAGAGGTATACACTTTGGTGCCTTCCTTATAGGTTAAAGAAACACCTTCCACTAAGGTTTTATCATTCACCATAGAACCCGCTGCCGCGCCTACAGCTCCGCCGCCAACTGCACCTGCCGTCGTTCCGGAATTGCTGCCAGACCCGACGTTGTGGCCGATAACACCGCCAGCGACTGCGCCAATAAGCGCGCCGAAGGCTTGTGCGTTCCGTTTATTTTGGGAGTTGTCTACGGCAACTTTTGCGGGAAGAATGGAAATAATATTAACGGTTTTAGTTTCTTGTTTGGTATTCAGTTGATCGGTTTGATAAACATCGGCAGCATGATCGTCAGCATTTGACTGGCATCCTGCCAGAGTGAATGACGCTAACATTGCCACAGGCAGAAGACATTTTTTAAATTTCATCACTATTCCTTGTTATACACATTACGAAAAATAAGACATTTAAGATCATCAAAAGAGGAAAGTAAATGTATTGCGTATAAAGGGATAGATTAAATTTATTAAAATTCACGCAGGGGATAATTTATAAAAATATATCATTACAACATATATATTAATTTTATATTTATTTCGCAGCCAAACAGGATAAACATCAGTCAGGATAAAGACGTAAAATTTAAGATGAAAGAATATCTGCCGCTTTGATAATCCCAAACAGCAAAAGCATCCGACAGCGAAGTGCCGTTATGTTCTGTGAAAGTGGAGAAGGTAACCGCTAACGTTGTACCGGTGATTCGACGGAGAGTGTGGATTGCTGAGCTTCTTTTTTGCTCTGATGGTGCTGCCAGGCACCGACGGACGAGTAGATAAAACGGCCAAAGAAGAAGATAAAGCTGATGAGCAGTACGATACGGGTCATGCGACTGTTAAATCGGTGTCGTTTTCGCATACTGGTTGCCTGACTCACAAAAGGTTCCTTGAAGTATGTCCCACGCTGTGGACGGTACTTACATTAAGGCACAACAGGACAAAATGGTCAATTCTTCGTTATGTAAAAAAGCGTCAGTGGATACATATTTTAATGTTATGGAAGTTAATTTAATTATTTACAATGATGATGTAATAATGATGAATTAACATGATAAACGTAATAATTCATTAATCAGGGTTATTTTGTTTGATATATATCAATTGGTACTTTCATATGACACTTAGAATCAATGCTCTCTATAGTGATGAATAATCATCATTCGAAGTCAGGTGGGATGCCTGTCTGAATACACCTCCTTCAGGATGTGGAGGATTCTGCTGAGCATCTATGAAACTGAATGCAACTTATATAAAAATACGTGATAAATGGTGGGGGCTTCCGCTGTTCCTGCCTTCTTTAATCTTGCCCATTTTCGCCCACATTAATACTTTCGCGCATATTTCTTCCGGTGAGGTTTTTCTCTTTTATCTGCCTCTGGCACTGATGATCAGCATGATGATGTTTTTCAGCTGGGCGGCATTGCCAGGGATCGCCTTAGGGATTTTTGTCCGCAAATATGCAGAGCTGGGTTTTTACGAAACGCTATCATTAACGGCTAATTTTATTATCATTATCATTCTCTGTTGGGGCGGTTACAGGGTCTTTACTCCCCGGCGTAACAACGTTTCACATGGTGATACCCGTTTAATTTCCCAGCGTATATTCTGGCAGATTGTGTTTCCTGCAACGCTGTTTCTGATACTTTTCCAGTTTGCTGCATTTGTAGGATTACTGGCGAGCAGAGAAAATCTGGTCGGTGTCATGCCTTTTAACCTCGGGACTTTAATCAATTATCAGGCCTTACTGGTGGGTAATCTGATCGGTGTCCCGCTGTGCTACTTCATCATTCGGGTAGTGCGAAATCCATTTTATTTACGTAGCTATTATTCGCAATTAAAACAGCAGGTTGATGCCAAAGTCACCAAAAAAGAGTTCGCGCTCTGGCTACTGGCATTAGGTGCTTTATTGTTGCTGTTATGCATGCCGTTAAATGAAAAAAGCACAATTTTTAGCACCAATTATACCTTGTCATTATTGCTGCCCCTGATGATGTGGGGAGCGATGCGCTATGGTTATAAGCTGATTTCGCTGCTCTGGGCGGTCGTGTTGATGATCAGCATCCACAGCTATCAAAATTACATTCCCATTTATCCTGGCTATACCACGCAGCTGACCATAACCTCCTCCAGTTATCTGGTATTCTCTTTTATTGTCAATTATATGGCTGTACTGGCAACCCGTCAGAGAGCGGTAGTCAGACGCATTCAGCGGCTTGCGTATGTGGACCCGGTGGTTCATCTGCCAAATGTTCGCGCCCTGAATCGCGCGTTGCGTGATGCCCCCTGGTCTGCGCTTTGTTATTTACGCATCCCTGGCATGGAAATGCTGGTTAAGAACTATGGCATCATGCTGCGGATTCAATACAAGCAAAAACTTTCTCACTGGCTGTCACCCTTGCTGGAACCGGGTGAAGATGTTTATCAGCTTTCGGGTAACGATCTCGCGCTGCGACTGAATACAGAATCGCACCAGGAGCGCATTACCGCACTGGATAGCCATCTCAAGCAATTTCGTTTCTTTTGGGATGGCATGCCGATGCAACCGCAGATTGGCGTCAGTTACTGCTATGTGCGCTCGCCAGTGAATCATATCTACCTGCTGCTGGGAGAGCTAAATACGGTCGCCGAACTTTCCATCGTGACCAACGCCCCGGAAAATATGCAGCGTCGCGGGGCAATGTATTTGCAACGCGAATTGAAAGATAAAGTCGCGATGATGAATCGACTACAGCAGGCGCTGGAACACAACCATTTTTTCCTGATGGCCCAGCCGATTACCGGTATGCGTGGTGATGTTTACCATGAAATTCTTCTGCGCATGAAAGGTGAGAATGATGAACTGATCAGCCCCGATAGCTTCTTGCCGGTCGCGCACGAATTTGGTTTATCGTCGAGTATCGACATGTGGGTCATTGAGCATACGCTGCAATTTATGGCTGAAAACAGAGCGAAGATGCCCGCTCACCGTTTTGCTATTAATCTGTCTCCAACCTCGGTATGTCAGGCTCGTTTTCCTGTTGAAGTCAGTCAGTTGCTGGCTAAATATCAGATTGAAGCGTGGCAACTTATTTTTGAAGTCACCGAAAGTAATGCTCTGACCAATGTTAAGCAGGCGCAAATCACCTTGCGGCATCTTCAGGAATTAGGCTGCCAGATTGCGATTGATGATTTCGGCACCGGCTACGCCAGCTATGCACGGCTTAAAAATGTGAATGCCGATCTGCTTAAAATTGACGGCAGCTTTATCCGCAATATTGTGTCAAATAGTCTGGATTATCAGATAGTGGCGTCGATTTGCCACCTGGCGCGAATGAAGAAAATGCGGGTAGTGGCAGAGTACGTTGAAAACGAAGAGATCCGCGAGGCGGTGCTCTCTTTGGGGATCGATTATATGCAGGGTTATCTTATTGGTAAGCCGCAGCCGTTAATTGATACGCTGAATGAAATCGAACCCATTCGCGAAAGTGCCTGAATAATGCGGGCCGACATTTCTCGTCGGCCCGCAAAGCATTAAGCGGCGATTTCAGGTGTACTTTCTTCTTCAATTTTCAACCGCCAGCCAGCCACGCCTTCCCAGTATTCTTGCTCCTTTTCCAGATCAAGCAGTACCAGCGCATTCTGACTAAACCAGTCATGCGGGAAACGCAGTGTCCAGTGACTGTCATCAGTAATCAGTGTCAATGTTGGCGGTGTGGTGGTTGCCTGACGTTGATTGTTTAGTAATACGCCAAGGCGCAATAGCTGTATCAGTGGCAGGAACTGTTTCTTCTTAAACAAGGTAAAGCGCGGCAGATCGTCGAGCTTAATCGCTTTACGGTGATAGCGCACCAGTGTCGCCATCATCAGCTGCTGTTCCTGATTAAAACCCGGCAAGTCACTGTTTTGCAGAATATAAGCGGAGTGGCGATGCAAACCGCTGTGGTTGATATTCAACCCGACCTCATGCAGCATGGCGGCCCATCGCAGTAGCGCCTCCAGTTGCGGATGCGCCAGCTTCGGTTGCTGTTCCCGCCACTGTTCGTACATTTGCATAGTGGTATCCAGCACCCGTCGGGCCTGCTCGCTGTCGATGTGATACTGGTTGGCGAGGCTGCTGGCGGTGCGACTACGCACATCCTGATGACGGAAACGTCCTTCCATTTCATACAGTACGCCTTCGCGTAACGCCCCGTCAGAAAGGCGCAGTTCACGGATGGCTAAAGCATCAAACACACCGCATAAAATCGCCAGTCCAGGAACGAAGACTGTTTTCCGCTCTTCGGAAAGACCCGGTAAACTCAGCGATGCGAAATTACGGTGACGTAAAACTTCTTTTACCAGTTTTTCCAGACGTTCCGGGGTAATTATCCCGTCTTTCTCGCCCATTTCCATTAACACTTCATGGGCGGCTTTTATGGTACCGGAAGCGCCCATTGCCACGTTCCAGCCCTGAATACGGAATTGCCAGGTTAAAGTTTCCAGTTTTTGTGCTGCCGCCATACGAGCGCGCTGAAAATTCTCTTTATTGATGACCCCGCCAGGGAAGTAAAGCTGGGCAAAGCTGACACAACCCATCCGGCGGCTTTCAACGAGAATCGGTTCGAAATTTTCACCAATCACCAGTTCCGTAGATCCGCCGCCAATATCAATAACCAGTTTGCGACCTTTCTCCGGTTGGGTATGTTCCACGCCCATAAAAATCAGACGGGCTTCTTCATTACCGGAAATAATTTCAATCGGGTAGGGAATGACCTTTTCCGCGCGTTTCAGAAAGTCAGTGGCGTTCAGCGCCTGACGCAGCGTATGGGTGCCGACTATACAGACGCTGGCAGGAGAAAACCCTTGTAGCCGTTCGGCAAACAGCGACAGACAGTTCAAACCGCGCGTCATTGCCTCTTCACTCAACATATTATCTGGCCCCAGGCCGTCCGCCAGATGCACCCGCTGTTTCAGGCGGCCAATAATCTGCATGGCACCATCTACCACACGGGCTATGACCATGTGAAAACTGTTTGAACCAAGATCGACCGCAGCAAACTCCTGCGGACGAGGGGATTTATCGTGTATTGGCATAGGGTTATTCAGGTTGTTCGAGTGATTTGATGTAGTCGTAAATCGCCAACTGCGCCCGTACTTTGCGGCGATTGCCGCGGGGAACGTAGCGATTACTGAGTTCTTTATCGATATAACGTGCTTTGACCGTATCGCTGAACAATATGTCGATGATGTCCAGCACCCGCTGCTTCAGGCGCGGATCGAGCAGCGGTGTCGCCACTTCAATACGATAATCAATATTGCGCGTCATCCAGTCGGCGGAAGAAAGGTAGACCTTTTTATCGCCGCCATTTTCAAAAATATAAACCCGGTCATGTTCAAGGTAACGGTCAACAATACTGATGGCACGAATGTTGTCGCTAATGCCTTCCAGATTGGGGATCAGCGAACACATTCCGCGAACCAGCAGATTAACCGGTACGCCGGAGCTGGAGGCCGCATACAGACGATCAACCAGGCCTTTATCGACAAGGTTATTTAGCTTCAGGGTGATACCACTGGGCAGCCCTTGCTGCGCGTTGGCGATTTCGCGGTCTACCATTTCATATAACAGACGGCGAGAGTTTTGCGGTGACACCATTAAATAATCAAATGTCACTGGGCGGTATGGGTTTTCAATAAAGTTAAATACCCGCCGTACTTCGTTGGTGATACGCGCATCTGCGGTCAGCAACGAATAGTCAGTATAAAGACGCGCGGTTTTTTCGTTAAAGTTCCCGGTCCCGATGTGTGCGTAACGGACCACTTCACCGTTTTCTTTACGTGAAATCAGGAACAGTTTGGCGTGAATTTTCAGCCCCGGCGCAGAGAAGATAACGTGCACGCCTGCTTCGGTCAGGCGCTTCGCCCAGTGAATGTTGGCTTCTTCGTCGAAACGCGCCTGTAACTCAACCACCACAGTGACTTTCTTACCGTTATGTGCGGCGTGGATCATCGAGTCGATGATGCGTGAATCTTTCGCCACGCGGTAAATGTTAATTTTAATCGCCAGTACGCTCGGGTCGAACGAAGCCTGACGCAGCAGTTCCAGCACATGCTCAAAGGTGTGATAAGGATAATAGAGCAACACATCGCGTTCGCGAATGGCATCAAAACCATTGCGGAACTGGGCTTTATCAAACCAAATGTGGCGTAAACGCGGCAGTGGTTTGTTCACCAGATTGGCTTTGCCGACATTGGGGAAATTAATAAAGTCTTTAAAATTATGATAACGACCGCCGGGGACGATGGAGTCGTAGCGGGAAATAGTCAGT
The DNA here is from genome assembly GCF_032029835.1 of Escherichia sp. AM3. Classification (NCBI taxonomy): domain Bacteria; kingdom Pseudomonadati; phylum Pseudomonadota; class Gammaproteobacteria; order Enterobacterales; family Enterobacteriaceae; genus Escherichia; species Escherichia sp. AM3. The sequence continues at coordinate 6,547 of NZ_JAVUPQ010000022.1, forward strand.
TTTTCGCGTAACACTTCAACCAGCGCATTGGGCATATCGCGCTGATAAACAAAACGCACCGGCTCAGCAGTTAAACGCTGCTTGAGACTGGAAGACATCAACTCCATCAGGCTGGCTTCCATCTCATGCACTAAATCGTATTCGGCATCGCGGGTCATCTTCATTGAATAGGCATTCAGCGCGTCATAATCAAAGAAGCCTTTGAAAATATCATCAAGGCAGTAACGCAGAATGTTATCCAGAAGAATCATCGGTTTGCGTCGACGCGGCGCTTCTGGCGGTAAATTCACAAAGCGCGGCACTTTATCTGATGGGATCTCCAGCAGCGCGTAACGGATGGTATCACCACGGATAATTTCCACCGCCAGATAGGTGTAATCATCCTTCAGGAACTGCACTAAGTCAGTGTCAGGATTGATTAAAATCGGCGTAATGTGCTGACGCAGATACTGCTTAAAATAATGACGAAGCCAGTTTTGTTGATTGACGGAGAGCTGGCGTTCATTTATCAGGAAGATCTGGTTACGCGCCATCTCCAGCAGCAGCTCGTTGTAGAGGCCGTCGAATTCCTGATCGGCTTTCAGCACCCGGGACTGAATTTTGCCCAGTAAATGGCGGGAATGAGAGTTGGAGCCTTGTTCTTCGCTAATAATGATGCGTCGCTTCAGTTCAGCGAAGCGGACTTTATAGAACTCATCAAGGTTATTGGAATAGATCCCCAGGAAACGCATCCTTTCAATCAGCGGGTTAGATTTGTCCGCCGCTTCCTGAAGCACGCGTTCATTGAACGATAACCAACTGAGCTCTTTTTCGATGTATAGCTTTTCCTGACCCATTACCACTTTTACTCCGTTTTATTCACGGGACACTGCCTGGATATTATGGCGAGCAATATTGGCAGATGTCCAACTATGCCAGAAAAGGGGAAAAAAACTGCTGGAGCTTGCGATTTACAGGTGAATTGAAAAACGCCAGCGGCAGAGCTGGCGCTTTAACTACGGGGCATTACTCGTCGGCAGCGTAGCCCTGCGGCGGCAGACGTTGACCATCCAGCCACGCGGCGTTTTCGTGCATTTTCAGACGACCATCGGCAAACCAGCTAATCACCAGTGGATAAATAGCGTGTTCCTGGGTTTGCACGCGGGCGGTGATGTCATCTTCCGTATCACCAGCAAATACCGGGACTTTCGCCTGTAAAATAACCGGGCCACCGTCCAGTTCATCGGTGACGAAATGCACCGATGTACCGTGCTCTTCATCACCATTTTCCAGCGCCTGACGATGGGTGTGTAATCCGGGATATTTCGGCAGCAGAGAAGGGTGAATGTTCAGCAAACGCCCGGCATAGTGGGAGACAAACGCCGGGCTGAGAATGCGCATAAAACCAGCCAGCACGACCACATCGGGTGCGTACATGTCGATTTCATGAATCAACTCCCGGTCATAGGCTTCACGACTGTCAAACGCGCTGGCGATGAGCGTATGCGTTGCAATACCCGCCTGGCGGGCGCGTTCAAGGCCGAACGCGTCGGCCTTATTGCTGAAAACTGCCCGTACGGTGCCTTTAACTTTGTTAGTTTTACAGGCGTCAATAATTGCCTGTAAATTACTTCCGTTGCCGGAAATAAGCACCACAATATTCATTATTCGATAACCACGCGTTGTTCGGAATCAGAGGCTTTGATGATACCGATTTTCCACGCGTTTTCACCGTTGGCGTTTAGCAGGGCGAGGGCTTTGTCCACTTCCGGAGCAGGCAGGGCGATAATCATCCCGACGCCGCAGTTGAAGGTGCGATACATTTCATGGCGCTCAACGTTACCTGCCGTTTGCAGCCAGTTGAACACTTCCGGCCACTGCCAGGAAGATTCATCAATCACTGCCTGAGTATTATCTGGCAATACGCGTGGAATGTTTTCCCAGAAGCCGCCGCCGGTCAGGTGCGCAATGGCATGCACATCGACCTTTTCAATCAACTCCAGCACTGACTTCACGTAAATGCGGGTCGGTGCCAGCAGATGATCGGCTAATGGCTTACCATCAAGTTCGGTGGTTTGCGGATCACAACCGCTGACTTCAAGAATTTTGCGCACCAGCGAATAGCCGTTCGAGTGCGGACCGCTGGAACCGAGTGCAATCAGCACATCGCCGTCGCTGACTTTAGAGCCGTCGATGATTTCTGATTTTTCTACCACGCCAACGCAGAAACCCGCGACATCGTAATCCTCACCGTGATACATCCCCGGCATTTCTGCCGTTTCGCCACCCACCAGTGAACAGCCCGATTGCAGACATCCTTCCGCGATACCGCTGATCACCGCTGAAGCGGTATCAACATCCAGTTTTCCGGTTGCGTAATAGTCGAGGAAAAACAGCGGCTCTGCACCTTGCACCACCAGGTCATTAACGCACATGGCGACCAGATCAATACCAATGGTGTCGTGACGTTTTAAGTCCATTGCCAGACGCAGCTTGGTACCTACGCCGTCAGTGCCGGAAACCAGCACGGGTTCACGATATTTTTGCGGCAATGCACACAGCGCACCGAAGCCGCCCAGACCGCCCATCACTTCCGGGCGACGCGTTTTCTTCACTACGCCTTTGATTCTTCCAACCAGAGCATTACCCGCGTCAATATCAACACCGGCATCTTTGTAGCTAAGAGAGGTTTTATCGGTCACTGCTTGGGTCCCCACGCGTTACTTGCGGTAGAAAAATAAAATTCGGCGCAATTCTAACAGGGAAAGCAAACGTTTGCGAGACTGCTTTACACAACCTTTTTGCACGTCTTTTGCCCAGGCGCGCGGCGAAAGAAGACTTGTACCAGGGTAAAGGTTAGTTTTCGGATGGAATAATCTTCTTTCATAACCATTTGAATATAAAATAACTTTATCTCAAACCGTTATCATTTTGACTAAAGTCAACGAAAAGAATATTGCCGCCTTGAAGAAAGGAGGTATAATCCGTCGATTTTTTTTGTGGCTGCCCCTCAAAGGAGAAAGAGTATGAAGATCGTGGAAGTCAAACACCCACTCGTCAAACACAAGCTGGGACTGATGCGTGAGCAAGATATCAGCACCAAGCGCTTTCGCGAACTCGCTTCCGAAGTGGGTAGCCTGCTGACTTACGAAGCGACCGCCGACCTCGAAACGGAAAAAGTAACTATCGAAGGCTGGAACGGCCCGGTAGAAATCGACCAGATCAAAGGTAAGAAAATTACCGTTGTGCCAATTCTGCGTGCGGGTCTTGGTATGATGGACGGTGTGCTGGAAAACGTTCCGAGCGCGCGCATCAGCGTTGTCGGTATGTACCGTAATGAAGAAACGCTGGAGCCGGTACCGTACTTCCAGAAACTGGTTTCTAACATCGATGAGCGTATGGCGCTGATCGTTGACCCAATGCTGGCAACCGGTGGTTCCGTTATCGCGACCATCGACCTGCTGAAAAAAGCGGGCTGCAGCAGCATCAAAGTTCTGGTGCTGGTCGCTGCGCCAGAAGGTATCGCTGCGCTGGAAAAAGCGCACCCGGACGTCGAACTGTATACCGCATCGATTGATCAGGGACTGAACGAGCACGGATACATTATTCCGGGCCTCGGCGATGCCGGTGACAAAATCTTTGGTACGAAATAAAGAATAAAAATAATTAAAGCCGACTTTAAGAGTCGGCTTTTTTTTGAGTAAAGCGCCTATAACACATAATACAGAGGATAATACTATGACGCGCCGTGCTATCGGGGTGAGTGAAAGACCGCCACTTTTACAGACAATCCCGCTTAGTTTGCAACATTTGTTCGCCATGTTTGGTGCAACCGTCCTGGTGCCCGTCTTATTTCATATTAACCCGGCGACTGTACTGTTATTTAACGGTATTGGAACGCTGCTGTATCTCTTCATCTGTAAAGGGAAAATTCCGGCTTATCTTGGTTCCAGCTTTGCCTTTATTTCACCGGTATTGTTACTGTTGCCGTTAGGGTATGAAGTCGCGCTGGGCGGCTTTATTATGTGCGGCGTGCTGTTCTGCCTGGTTTCTTTTATCGTGAAGAAAGCGGGGACCGGCTGGCTGGACGTGCTGTTTCCACCTGCGGCAATGGGCGCAATCGTTGCCGTCATCGGTCTGGAGCTGGCGGGCGTAGCTGCCGGTATGGCGGGTTTACTCCCGGCTGAAGGGCAAACGCCAGACTCCAAAACCATCATCATCTCTATTACCACCCTGGCGGTCACGGTTTTAGGTTCCGTGCTGTTCCGTGGTTTCCTGGCAATTATCCCGATTTTAATTGGCGTGCTGGTGGGGTACGCGCTCTCTTTCGCAATGGGAATTGTCGATACCACGCCGATTATTAATGCTCACTGGTTTGCGCTGCCAACCCTCTATACGCCGCGCTTCGAGTGGTTTGCCATTCTGACTATTCTGCCAGCGGCGTTAGTGGTTATTGCCGAACACGTAGGGCACCTGGTAGTAACGGCTAATATCGTCAAAAAAGATCTGCTGCGCGATCCAGGTCTGCACCGTTCGATGTTTGCTAACGGCCTGTCGACTGTGATCTCCGGCTTCTTTGGCTCTACGCCAAATACTACTTACGGAGAAAACATTGGCGTGATGGCGATCACCCGTGTTTACAGTACTTGGGTTATCGGCGGGGCGGCGATTTTCGCTATCCTGCTTTCCTGCGTCGGTAAACTGGCTGCCGCTATCCAGATGATCCCATTGCCGGTGATGGGCGGCGTTTCGCTGCTGCTTTATGGTGTCATCGGTGCTTCCGGTATTCGTGTTTTGATCGAATCGAAAGTGGATTACAACAAAGCACAGAACCTGATCCTGACTTCCGTGATTTTGATCATCGGCGTCAGTGGCGCGAAGGTAAACATCGGCGCGGCGGAGTTGAAAGGTATGGCGCTGGCGACCATCGTCGGTATCGGCTTAAGTTTGATCTTCAAACTGATCAGTGTGCTGCGCCCTGAAGAAGTGGTGCTGGACGCAGAAGACGCGGATATAACAGACAAATAATGTACCGACCGGGCAGTGTTGCTGCCCGGTTCAAACATCATGGGATTCTGTGGTAAACTTCTCGCGATTTTGTGAAATCCTGGTTGAGGTATCTCTGAACACACCGGCACAGCTCTCTTTGCCACTTTATCTTCCTGACGACGAAACCTTTGCAAGTTTCTGGCCGGGGGATAACTCCTCTTTACTGGCCGCGCTGCAAAACGTGCTGCGTCAGGAACATAGCGGTTACATCTATCTCTGGGCACGCGAAGGCGCGGGGCGCAGCCATCTGCTGCACGCGGCTTGCGCGGAATTGTCGCAGCGTGGCGATGCGGTGGGCTATGTCCCGCTGGATAAACGCACCTGGTTTGTTCCGGAAGTGCTCGACGGTATGGAGCATTTGTCGCTGGTCTGTATCGACAACATTGAGTGTATTGCAGGCGATGAGTTGTGGGAGATGGCGATTTTCGATCTCTACAATCGAATTCTGGAATCGGGCAAAACACGATTGTTGATCACCGGCGATCGTCCACCGCGGCAGTTGAATCTGGGATTACCGGATCTCGCGTCGCGACTCGACTGGGGGCAGATCTACAAATTGCAGCCACTTTCTGATGAAGATAAGTTGCAGGCGCTACAGTTACGCGCGCGTTTGCGTGGTTTTGAACTGCCGGAAGATGTGGGGCGTTTCTTGCTGAAGCGGCTCGACAGAGAAATGCGCACGCTATTTATGACGTTGGATCAGTTGGATCGTGCGTCGATTACCGCGCAACGTAAGCTGACCATTCCGTTTGTGAAAGAAATTCTGAAGTTGTAGATAAGGTGTTTATTGTCGGATGCGGCGCGAACGCCTTATCCGAACTACGCGAAGTTAATCCATAGTATTCGTAGGCCGGATAAGACGTGGCAAGCGTCGCATCCGGCAATGTGCTTCAACTAGCGATGGAGCACATCTTAACCCACGATTTCCAGTACCTGCTCCGGTGGACGACCAATCCGCGCTTTGCCATTCGCGACCACAATCGGGCGCTCCATTAGCTTCGGATTATCCACCATTGCCTGAATCAGCGCCTCTTCGCTAAGCGAACTGTCAGCCAGGTTCAGTTCTTTATAAAGATCCTCTTTCTGGCGCATCAATTCACGGGCGCTATTCATCCCCAGCATTTTCAGCAAATCGCGCAGCGTTGCCGCATCGGCGGGTGTCTCAAGGTAGAGTACCACTTCTGGCTCCACGCCGTTTTCTTTCAGCAGGTTCAGCGTTTCCCGGCTCTTTGAACAGCGTGGGTTATGGTAGATTTTTACCTGTTTGGTCATTGTTCTTCCTTTAATGCGAATTACATCTTGGTATAAGGCTTAAAGCGTTCCTGCAGCTGGCGCAACTGGTCGATGCGCGCATCGTAACGCGCTTGTTGCAGGCTGCCTAATTTCACCTGCGAACTGGCGCTACTCAACAGCGAAATGGCCTGATCGAGTCGTCCGGCGAGCGCATAACCTTCTGCTCGCGCAGCCAGCTCCTGATCGCGGTTATTTAGCGCGGCTTCCGCCTGTGCCAGTAAATCCCAGCCGTTGCTGTCATCTTTATTATTAAAGGTGTAGCGATTGAGAATATTGGCCGCTTCTTGTGGTTGACCGCCTTGCAGATAAGCGTTTGCCAGGTTGAGCTGCAACACCGGATTGGTGCGCAAATCACGGGCATTTTTCAGGCGATTGATTGCCTCATTGGCTTTGTTTTGCCCAAGATCGATATCGGTAGCCAGATCGAGATACCATGCGTTGCCAGGTTCTGCCGCCAGTAACGGTTGCAGCGTTTTACGCGCCTCGTCGTATTTATTGGCTTCCATCGCCTGTAAAGCACGACCATATTGCGCCGCTCGTTGCTGACGAACGTTTCCTTTCGCCCATTCATCCAGCAAATCACTGGTGAGCTGGTTACGTCCGGAATTATACATCCCCAGTGTGCGCGCTTTCGCCAGATAGAAATCTTCCGACGACTGCACCACCATCGGTCGCATCTGATTAGCACGGTTGCGGGCATCTGCCAGACGACTTTCCGGCAACGGGTGAGTCAATAAAATTTCCGGCGGGCGCGAGGAGTAACGCGCCTGATCGAGTAATTTTTCGAGGAAGGTTGGCATCGCCTGCGGATCGAATCCCGAGCGTTGCAGCACCTGAATACCAATGCGGTCCGCTTCCTGTTCATTTTGCTGGGTGAAACTGATCATCCCCTGACGTGTTCCCGCCAGTGTACCGGTCAGCGCCGCCATCCCCGCCTGCGGACTGGCCATCGCCAGTAAAATAGAACCTAACGCGCCGACCCAGGTCAGCGGCGCGCTGCGTTGTTGATCTTCCATCGCTCGCGCCAGGTGACGTTGGGTGACGTGGGAGATTTCGTGCGCCATAACTGAAGCCAGTTGACTTTCGTTATCGGAATAACGGAACAGGGCAGAGTGCAGCACCACGTTGCCGCCAAAGAAAGCAAAGGCGTTAATTTCGTCGTTGTTGATCAGAAAAAAATGAAACGGTGTCTTAACCGAATTGGCATGCGAAACCAGACGCATCCCCAGCGAATTAATATATTGCGTTAACAGCGGGTCATTAATTAACGGCGCGCTGCCGCGTAGCTGGCGGACATAATAGTCGCCCATCTGCATTTCCTGACCAATGGAAAGCGTGCTTCCTGCGGAGGTTCCCATATCCGGCAAGGTGTCTGCGCTGTCGGCAAACGCCGGGGCTACCTGACCAATGGTCATAGCAGCAATGAGGGTTGCAACCAGGTTTTTTTTCAACTGCCTGAACATAACCTCTATCCTGTATTTCTGAAGATAGTCATTTGACCGATACTGTGAAATATCGTTCCCACCGCGCCGCATTTGAGTGTAACGGCGAAGATTAGCCCACTCAAATGACTTTTCAGTTTCCTGAATCCGTCATAAAAAGCGAAGTCTTTTTTGTGACATTTCGATACAATTGCGGATCGCAATCCCGCTCTTGAGGTTCAGGGAAGGTCTTTATGCTCGAAATGTTGATGCAATGGTATCGCCGCCGTTTTAGCGACCCGGAAGCGATTGCCTTGCTGGTTATTTTAGTTGCCGGATTTGGCATTATCTTTTTCTTTAGTGGCCTGCTTGCTCCGTTGCTGGTGGCTATTGTGCTGGCCTATTTGCTGGAATGGCCAACTGTGCGCCTGCAATCTATTGGCTGCTCCCGCCGCTGGGCGACGTCGATTGTATTGGTGGTTTTTGTCGGTATATTGCTACTGATGGCGTTCGTGGTACTGCCTATCGCCTGGCAACAGGGCATCTACTTAATTCGCGATATGCCGGGGATGCTCAATAAGCTTTCTGACTTTGCCGCCACGTTGCCGCGCCGCTATCCGGCGTTAATGGATGCGGGCATTATTGATGCAATGGCCGAAAATATGCGCAGTCGGATGCTGACCATGGGCGATTCGGTGGTGAAAATTTCCCTCGCCTCGCTGGTCGGTTTGCTGACCATAGCCGTCTATCTGGTGCTGGTGCCATTGATGGTCTTCTTCCTGCTGAAAGACAAAGAGCAGATGCTGAACGCCGTTCGTCGGGTGCTGCCGCGCAACCGTGGACTGGCAGGACAGGTGTGGAAGGAGATGAATCAACAAATCACCAACTATATCCGCGGCAAAGTGCTGGAGATGATCGTGGTGGGGATCGCCACCTGGCTGGGGTTCTTGCTCTTTGGGCTGAACTATTCGCTGCTGCTGGCGGTGCTGGTCGGCTTCTCGGTACTTATTCCGTACATTGGCGCATTTGTGGTGACCATTCCGGTGGTTGGCGTGGCGCTATTCCAGTTTGGTGCAGGCACGGAATTCTGGAGCTGCTTCGCAGTGTATCTGATTATTCAGGCGCTGGACGGCAACCTGTTAGTACCGGTGTTGTTCTCCGAAGCGGTTAACCTGCATCCGCTGGTGATTATTTTATCGGTGGTGATCTTCGGTGGTTTGTGGGGATTCTGGGGCGTATTCTTCGCCATTCCATTGGCGACCCTGATCAAAGCCGTGATCCACGCCTGGCCCGATGGGCAAATAGCGCAAGAATAATCTTCAGCCCGACGAACTGTTTCGCCGGGCTGATTTTTCAGGATTCCTGACGTAAATAGATAGCCCGATAACACATACTCACCAGCACTGCACCGCCGATAATATTACCCAGCATCACCGGGAGCAGATTGGCGGTAATAAAATGGCTTACCGTCAGTGCCGGAAAATTGTCTGCGCTACTGTGCGCCAGTTGCCAGAAGGGGGGAGGGGCGAAATGGCGAATGGCAATGGCGAACGGAATCACAAACAAATTGGCGATACAGTGCTCAAAGCCACTGGCGACAAACAGGGTGATGGGCAAAATCATGGCGACGATTTTGTCGCATAACGAACGCCCGCAATAACTCATCCAAAGCGCCAGGCAAACCATCAGATTGCACATAATGCCGAGGCTGACAGATTCAGTAAATGTATGATGCATTTTGCCCTCGGCGCAGTGTAAAACCGCGACTCCCCACATCGCGTTTTCACTCATCACCAGCCCGGAAAACCAGATTAACAAACTGAAACAGGCAATACCTGCCAGATTACCGCAGGCCACCAGAAGTGCGTTAATCAGCCAAGTTCGCCAACTAATAACGCCCCGACTTTTTGCCATCACCGTCATTACCGACGAGGTGAACAGGCTGGTGCCGCAAACCGCCAGCAAAATAAAGCCGAGTGTAAAGCAAAGGCCGCCCACCAGATGGGTTAATGCCTGTGAAGACGGGGCATCGGCGATAACGGAAAGGTAAAAAGTAAATCCGATCGCCATAAACACGCCAGCGGACATCGCCATTAAAAAGACCGACACTTTACTGCGGGCAATTTTATGGGCGGCAATCCGTTCAGCGATTGCCGCTTTTCTGGCGCTCAACTGCAAGTCGAAAGAGAGTTTGTTTCTCATGCATACTCCTGCAAAAGCAGATTACAACACCTCGCGAACCGAGATCCCCAGACGCTGCATTCGTGACAGCAGCGTGGTGCGCTTCATCCCTAATCGTGTCGCCGCGCCACGGGGCCCGGCAACAATGCCATTGGTTTCTCGCAATACCTGAACAATGCGCTGACGTTCTTCTTCGTCATTCTCTGGCGTCGTCGGGTGCAGCAACTGCGCCATTGAACTGCGAAGCGCTGAATCTTCATTTAGCGTCGGCAGTAAACGGCTTTGTCGGACATTTAGATGTAAATTCAGACTGTTACCACGAGTCAACAGTACCGCCCGCTCAATCACGTTTTCCAGCTCGCGCACGTTGCCCGGCCAATCCCACGACATCAACTGGCGTAGTGCCTCGGTCGGGATGGCGTCAATTGCGCGATTCATATGGCGCGCCATTTTTTGCGTGAAATGCTTTGCTAAAAGAGGGATATCTTCCGGACGGTCGCGCAGCGGCGGCAATTCCAGTGGGAAGACATTCAGGCGATAAAAGAGATCGCTGCGAAACTGGCGATCTTCAACCATTTGCCACAAATCACGGTTGGTGGCGGCAATGACTCTGACATTTACCGGGATCGTTCTACTCCCGCCGAGACGCTCAATCTCCCGTTCCTGCAATACGCGCAGCAGTTTAGGCTGAAGTTCTAACGGCAGATCGCCAATTTCATCGAGAAACAACGTGCCGCCATCGGCAATTTCAAAACGACCACGATGGGTATTAATCGCACCAGTAAACGCCCCTTTGTCATGACCGAATAACTCACTTTCCAGAAGACTGGCGGGGATGGCAGCGCAGTTGATTTTGACCAGCGGCTTGTCGCGTCGCGGGCTAAGTTGATGGATCGCTCTGGCGATCACCTCTTTGCCGGTTCCGGTTTCACCGCAAATCAACACCGTACTGTCGCTCTTCGCCACAATATCTACCTGCTGGAGTAGGTCTTCCATTGCCTGGCTTTGATAGATAATGTCACCGATGCCCAGATTCGAAAGGAGCTGCTCGCTAAGCTGGTGGTTTTCTTGCTGCAAACTTTCCTGCAAATCGGTCATGCTACGCCAGGCATCGGCATTGCCAACGGCAATAGCGATGCGATCGGCTATGTGTTGTAGTAGCTGGCAGTTTTCCTCACTAAAGAGAGTGGAAGAGGTATGCGCCAGCAACAATGCACCCGGTGTATGGTTGCCAAAGGTAAGCGGTATAAGGAGCGCAGATTCGCAGCCGTTAGATGCAAGTAAGAGTAATAACGGGTCGCGTTGCCAGAGAAACAGATCGTCTGCACGGTGCGTCAAGGTCGGTTGTCGGGTTTGTAGCGTTTGTGTCAGCAATACACTGTCGCCAGGCATATTGCGTGGCAGACACGCACAATGTGAGGCAGAAAGATCGCTGCACCACAGGCTAAACTTCTCGTTCTTTCGATGATCGCCCAGTACCATACTGACTGAAGCCAGACCGAAAAAATGATGGATCTCACGAGCGACGTCAGCGATCAGATCGTCGAGATCAAGATGTGACAGCACTGCATTAGTAATATCAACCAGTACCCGATGATGATCGCGATCTTTCTCCAGCAAACGCAGCGCCACCTGCTGTTCTTCATCATTGAGCCATGATTGCAGAACCGGGGTGATTATCCGCGCCAGCCAGTTAAACAGTGTGCAATCCTGGGGAGTAAAACGACTGCCGTGGGTGCGAATAAAGCGTAGCTCCGCCATTCCACTACTGCCGAGAAGGACGGCGTGACGCGAATAATCGACCATCTCGCCCTGATACTCTGTTGTTGCCGTCACATCGCTGCCATCATCATGGTAGCGGTAATAGAAGTTGCTTTTGAGAACATGCAGTTCAATAAGTTGTACCGGGCTGAACGGCGGCGGCAGCGGGATGAAGGCGCGTAATAAAGACGCCTTACCGTGTTTCTGCGCTAACCGCTCCGCGAGCATTCCGTTTACCGCTTCAATTGTTATTCCTTGCGGCGGGGCAAACATCGCCTCGTCTGACATAGCCATCAACAGTCCTTATTAATGAGAAATCCTTCTCACGTAATTTTTCTGGCCATCAGATAGATGGCCGGTTCCTGCACAATTTCATCCAACAGATGAATGAATTGAATGCTACGCGCCTGCCACACAGACGTCGCGTCATCCGCCAGTGGCGCGAATGCCCGGGTCAACAGGGCGGTGTGGCTGGCGTCAATAACAATCTCACCAAAGGTCATCACCCCCAGCATCTTACGTCGGGCTTGCTCCTCTTCGACCAGTGCAAGCCAATCTTCGTATTCCGTCAGTGGGCAGCGGAAGGCGACATTCAGACAATCAATCACGCCAACGTGATGACCGATAGCCAGCGAGTAATACATTACCTGAGAGCTGTGTTCCGGCATCTCGTCGCTACTGGCGACAAACTTTTTTCGCAGCGTCCAGAAAACAATTTCCCCGCACTCTTCAGTCATGTAACCCCCGGAGTACGCGAAAGAGTTGCTGAACGATACTATTGAGACGTGGATCGTCGGCATCGCGCAACCAGGTGTTAACCCGATTTCCTGTAGGATCGTCGCTTAAATGGCGCAGGAGCCGATCGCAAATTTCTCGCCCCTGACGATAGCCCGCCAGCCGCCGCGCTTCTCGCTCAATGGCGATACGCTGTGATGGCGGGATCTGCGGCCACAACGGTTGCATAGTCACCCCGGTGGGATCGCGATAATCCACCGCGTGAATCTTCTGTTGCAGCAAACCGAGCGCCACGGCGAAACCGTGAATGGTGGCGGCCGGTGTTGGCGGGCAGCCGGGGATCCAAACATCAATGGGGACAATGGTGTCGCTGCCGCCCCAGACGCTGTAGAGATCGTGGAAAATACCGCCGCCGACACCGCACGCGCCGTAGGAAACACAGATTTTATGATCGAGGGCAGACTCATACGCCCGAAGTGCAGGCATACGCATCGCCCGGGTGACTGCGCCTGTAAATAACAAAATATCGGCGTGACGCGGTGATGAAATAACCTTAATGCCAAAACGTTCTGCGTCGAATACTGGTGTGATGGCGGCAAAAATTTCGATTTCACAGGCGTTGCAGCCGCCGCAATCGACGCGATAAACGTAAGCCGAGCGACGGATATCCTGTAGCAAATGCTGCTTCATCTTTTGCGTTTGCTCGTCCAGCGTGATGGGCTGGCTGACATGTTGTGTAAGCACTGGGCTCATAGCTGCTCCTTAGCCACCAGCGGTACATCTGTATCGTCGTTGAGCAGCGTCGCGCGTTGTTTGCACTCCGGGCAGACGCTCGCTTGCGCCCATAACATTTCGCGGTTTTGTGGCGCATTTTGTTGCTGTGCCAACAATTCAGTAGCCAGTGCGACGGTTTTTTGCTGGGGAAACGGGCGTTCGCAACGGCTGCAACGTTGTAGATGGAACGTCGCGCGGGTATAGAGATCGGCTTTATTGGTGACGGTCAGTTCAAAGTTATTGGTAAGCTGGATGGCTCTGGTCGGGCACACTTCTTCACAACGTCCGCAGTAAATACAACGCCTCAGATAGAGCTGCCAGGTGCGCGAATTTTGCTGGTCGTCGGTCTGGATAGTCAGCGCATTTGCCGGACAAGCACAGGCGCCGCAGGCAATACATTGGCTGGGCATCAGGTCCGGTTTCCCGCGAAAGCCTGGGCTGACCTCCAGTGGCGCGAAGGGATATTTCACCGTCGCGGTTCCGGCGCGCATAATAGTTTTCAGTAACTTCAGCATCTTCTGTCCTTACTTCAGCGGCGAACGGTTACGATCAATGCCGTAGCGTTCGATCTCTTTATACGGCACGGTTTTTGACTGGCGCTTGCGCACATCTACCAGCGTCACACGGTCGGTACAGGAGTAGCAGGGATCAAGGCTACCGATAATCAGCGGTGCGTCAGAAACGGTATTGCCGCGCAGCATGTAACGCAACACCGGCCAGTTGGCGTAGGTGGCGGCACGGCAGCGCCAGCGGAACAATTTTTGGTTATCACCGAGCATGCTCCAGTGCACGTCTTCACCGCGTGGCGCTTCAACAAAGCCCAGCGCGAATGCGTGAGGTTTATAGCTAAAGCCTTCGGTCAGCAGTGGGGTATCCGGCATGTTGTCGAGGGCAAATTCCAGCATTGCCAGCGAATCAAACGTCTCTTTGACACGGACCATCACGCGGGAGAAAACATCGCCGCCGGTAAAGGTAAACAGTGTTTTTGGAATATTGCCGTAGTCGGCGTAGGGGTGATCAAAGCGCAAATCACGGGCGATTTGTCGGTCGAGAATGCCAATGCCCTGAGTGCGTTGTTCCATATTCGGCGTAGCAAGCAGCATCTCTACCAGCTCCGACACGTCGGCGCGCATCTCGCGCACCAGTTTCAGCGTTTGCAGACGTTGCTCTTTGAGAATATCGCGGCGAACACCACCAATCAGATTCAGACCGTAGGTTTTACGCGACCCGATCAGCAATTCCGCCATCGTCATCGACTTTTCCCGCACGCGGAAAAATTGCATAAAGCCGGTATCAAAACCAACGAAATGGCAGGAGAGGCCAAGGTTAAGCAAATGACTGTGTAGCCGTTCGACTTCCAGCAGAATCGAGCGAATAGTATGTGCTCGTTGCGGCACCTCAATCCCCAGTGCATTTTCAACCGAATTGGTATAGGCCACACTGTGGGCAAAACCGCAAATCCCACACACGCGGTCCGATAAGAAGGTCACTTCGTTGTAGCCCATCCGCGTTTCTGCCAGTTTCTCCATGCCGCGATGGACATAAAACAGGCGGTAATCAGCATCGACAATTTGCTCGCCATCCACAAACAAGCGGAAGTGACCCGGTTCATCGGAGGTGATATGCAGCGGGCCGACAGGGATCACCCGCGCATCGCTGTTGCCCTCATTGATAAACGGATACGTTTCGGAATCAGTCGTCGGTTCAGGGCGCAGTCGATAATCCATCGCATCTTTGCGCAGCGGATGCATATCTTCCGGCCAGTCATCGGGCAACACCAGGCGACGCTGATCCGGCAGGCCAACCGGAATCAGCCCGTACATATCGCGAATTTCTCGCTCGCCCCAGACCGCGGCAGGGACGCGCGGTGTGACTGACGGAAACTCCCGACTGTCGGCATCGACCAGCGCCTTCACCGCAATCCAGCATTTTTCGGCCCCTTCCATTGAAAGGGCATAATAAACCGCGTAATGACCGTTAAGTGTCCGCTCGTCGTTGCCAAACAGGACCGGAAGCCAGCCATCATGTTGATAATAAAGATACTGTACAACGTCAGGCAGCAGATTGATTTTCACCGTAATGGTGACCTGTTCAGGCGTTTGTCGCTCTTCATCCAGCACCGCGCCGGGGAACTGCGTTTTCAGGGCGGCGAGAATCGCTTCGCCACGATTTGACGATGAATTAACGTTCACTGTGTTTCTCCGAAACAGATGCGGTGCCTGAAGGCAAAAAATCATGCCAGGTGCTACGTTGTGCAGGCAGATCGTGCGTCCCTGAGAGGACTATAGTGGAAGCGCCCGCCAGGATCCTGATGACAGGTTGTGGAATATGCGTTCCCATCGCCAGCATCATGACCAGCAGAATCACCATTGGCGAGGTGGTCAACCAGCCGAGATCACCCCGGTTAACGGCCTGCGGCGGTTTCGCCATTAACACCCGCGCAGCCATCCGTACCAGGCCCGCCAGCACCAGCGTTAACAGCAATAACAGCAGGACGATAATCAGCAGGTGATTACGTGCCAGTCCGGCGGTAATGGTCATAAATTCGCTAAGAAAAATGTTGAAGGGCGGCATCCCTGCCAGCGCCAGCGCACCGCCGCCAAACAGCACGGCGGTAAATGGCATGATTTTGAGCATCCCACAGACGACGTTGAGATCGCGCGTGCCGTACTTGAGCAGTACATTGCCGGAACCGCAGAACAGCAGCGTTTTTGCCAGACTGTGGTTTAAGATGTGCAGCAGCGCGGCAAAAATTCCCAGCGGCCCGCCAATGCCTAGCGCCACCGCGACCAGCCCCATGTTCTCCACGCTGGAGTACGCCAGCAGACGCTTAATGTCCCGCTGTACCAGAATGAAAAATGCCGCCACGGCAACCGACAACATGCCGAAGATGAGCAACAACCGGTTGGGGAAATCGCTGCCGATGGCTTGGCAAATAATGATGTAATAGCGAATCAGCACCAACAGCGCGCAGTTCAGCAATACGGCGGAGAGCAGGGCGCTGACCGGACTCGGCGCTTCACTGTGAGCATCCGGCAGCCAGGCGTGCATGGGAAATAGCCCGGTTTTGGTACCAAAGCCAATTAGCAAAAACACAAAGGCCAACAGCATTAATGTTGGGTCAAGCAAGGACGATTGCTTAAGAACCTCGCTCCAGAATATCGCCATTTCTGCCTGCGGCATAACGCTGGCGGCGTTGGCGTATACCAGCACGGTACCGAACAGACCAAAAGCGACACCAACAGTAC
Organism: Escherichia sp. AM3; assembly: GCF_032029835.1. Lineage (NCBI taxonomy): Bacteria > Pseudomonadati > Pseudomonadota > Gammaproteobacteria > Enterobacterales > Enterobacteriaceae > Escherichia > Escherichia sp. AM3. The sequence continues at coordinate 22,988 of NZ_JAVUPQ010000022.1, forward strand.
AAATAATGATGTACTTCCATGCAGCTTCCAGCGATGAACGCTGACCGTAAATGCCTACCAGAAACGCCGAGCTTAAGGTGGTGGCTTCGATCGCCGCCCACATCACAATCAGGTTATTGCTGGTAACAACCAGCAGCATGGTGAACAAAAACAGATGGAAGAAACCGTAGTAATCGCACAGCGTAACGGGTGAAAGCTCGCCGTGTGCCACTTCATGACGCATGTAGCCAATCGAGTAAATACCGGTGAGAAAGCCAATCACACCAAGAATGGCGAGGAACAAACCGCCCAGACCATCAATATGAAGCCACAGTCCCGCAGCGAATATTTCTCCTGCATCAGCGGCAGTTTGGACCACCCAGAGTGCCAGAATCAGCAGCAGTGTGATCCCTAAGCTATGTAATACGGTCACCGTGCGAGTCGCAGAAAGTCTCCGTTTCCGGCAGGCAAAACAGAGCAGCGAAAAAAGCAGCGGCGTGAGCAGGAGTAAAGCGAACATCACAGAATAACTCATCTCATTATCCCTTCAGCGCGGTCAAGTTGTTCACGTCCAGCGTGCCGTGGGTACGCCATATTTTTCTTGCCAGTAACACCATCACAATGACGGCGAAGATGGCGTCGGTAGCGATACCTATTTCCACCAGTTCCGGTGCTCGCCAGGCAAGAAGCGCCAGCACCAGATGGGAGCCGTTTTCCATCAGGCAGTAACCAAAAATTTGCCGCAGGATATTGCGCTGGCTGACAATGCACAGCAGGCCAAGCAGAAAATGACCTAACGCTACCGCCAGCGCCGGTTTCAGCCCGGTAGCCATCGGTAGCTTCACGGGCTGAACGACAAATGCGCAAAGCAGGACAATTAACGCCGCGAGCAGTGCCATCATTGCCGGACCGAATAACGCTTTTTCCGGGATGTTCTGGGGAATATTTCGTGCAGCGTAAGTCATGATTAACGGTACCAGCAGCACTTTGGTGATAAAGGCGCTGGCGGACCAGATCAGCAGTTGCTCTGCGGCGAACAGGCACGAGAGGGTGGCGAAAATAGACACCAGCACCAGTGACTGGCAGGCGTAAAATCCGCATGACAGGCGATAGCTTTTGACGCTAATCACAAACAGTGATGTCAGCATCATCAGTCCCGCCAGATTATTTACGATCATAGAACCGGTCATTCATCATCTCCTTACTGCAACCAGGTCGCGGCGATTACGCTGGAAATCAGCGACATCACAATCAGTACAATCAACACCAGGCGCATTGACCCTGGCAGCGGTGCGGCATCGGCGACGGCCTCGCTCGGTTTGCCAGGCACGACGCGACCAAACCAGCGAATAAACCAGGCGAAACTGGCGACCGATTCATTCATCAGCAGAATCATGGCGGGCAGCAGGATCCAGTACTCCACTGACAACGCAAAACCGGCAGCAAACAGCGGGAATTTACTGAAGAAGCCGTTGAACGGCGGCACGCCGGTAATTGCCAGCGCTGCCACGCAGAAACCCACGCCAGGCAACGGCAGGGTGTGCAATACGCCACGCAGACGCGGCAACAAGCGCGTGCCGCAGCTGTAACTCAGCGCACCTGCTACAAGGAAAAACAGGCTTTTAGCGAACGCGTGGTTGACGATGTAGGCGATGCTACCCTCCAGCGCCAGCCGCGAGCCGAAGATGGAGAGCGACAAGCCGAAGAACATCCAGCCAAGTTGAGTGATGGTCGACCAGGCCAGCAACCGCTTCATATCCTGCTGTGGCAAATACATCAGAAATCCATAAAGAATGGTGACCAGGGCCATGACCATGCCAACGCCGCCAATCACATGCGGGATATTGCCGCCGTCGATAATGGCGCGGGCAAAAATGTAAACGCCCACTTTCACCATCGATGCGGCGTGGAGATAGGCGCTGATCGGTGTTGGCGCTTCCATTGCGTCCGGTAGCCACGCTTGCATCGGTAGCTGGGCCGATTTCCCCCACGCGGCAAACAGGATGCCGCCATAAACCAGATAACGTGCGTCGCCGTGTAACTCGCTCAATGCGCTAAGCGCAAACGTTCCGGTCTGCAAAAACAGCGTGGCGGCGGCAAGATACAACCCCAACGAGCCGATATGAGTGATAAGCAACGCTTTTAGTGCCGAACGCTGCGCTTTATCGCTCTGGTAATAACTGATCAACGCCCAGGAGCAGCCGCCCGTAATTTCAAAAAACAACAACTGACCGAGCAGCGTCGAGGAGAGTACCAGTCCCGCCATCGCGCCGATAAACACCAGCAAAAATGCGTAATAACGATTCGTGCCGTTATGCGGGTGTTCGCGATTTTTATCCGTCAGATAACCCGTGGAGTAGATCGTGACCAGCAAACCGAGAAACACCACCACAAACAGAATCAGCGTACTCACGCGATCAATGACCAGGCCAAACAATGCCACATCCCCCACGTTGACCAACGTCAACGTGACGGCAACTTTATCGGCCTGATAAAACGTGGAGATCAGCGACAACATGCACAGCGTGGTCAGTGCGGCGAACAAAACCCCCATTCGGCGGCCCGACGTTGTGGCGAAAACGAAACGACCAGTGCGCCGATAAAAGGCAGCATTAACGTCGTCAGAGCAAGATTTTCCATATTCCGTCAGTGCTCCTTACAGACCGGTTAACCAGAAGACCCATGCAAGCGCAGCAAGGCTGAAGCCAAGCCAGGTCACATGGTGAATGAGTAAAAAACGCCCGCGTGCCAGCGTGTTTTCTGCGATTGAGGCCAGTACAAAAATCAGCAAAACCTTGAGCAGCGTAACGACAAGTGAAGTCAGCAGGCAGGCGAGAGAAAGTTCTTGCGCGCGCCCAAAGGGCAGAAACAGGGCCACAAACAGTGCTGCCATCACGACCTGTTTCAGCCCCAGCCCCCATTTCGCTAGCGCCAGCCCGGCACCGGAATATTCGGTCAGCGGGCCTTCCTGTAATTCCTGTTCTGCTTCAGCAACATCAAAGGGAATTTTTCCCATCTCAATGAAGCAGGCAAAACCACAGGCCAGTAACGCCAGTACGGTGGTTAGCGGCGAGTTCCAGCCCGTTGCCAGCGTATTGCTGATCATCTCGATATGCGTGGAACCTGCTATCAGCGCCAATACCAGCAGTGAGAGAATGAGCATGGGTTCGACCAGAATACCGAGCGTCAACTCGCGACTGGCACCGACTCCCGCAAACGGGCTTCCGGTATCCAGCCCGGAAAGAGCAAAGAAAAAACGAAACAGGGCAAGAAGATAGATAAGGGTGATCAGATCGCCGCCGCCCGCAAAAGGGGAAACGGTAATAAATAGTGGTAGGGCCATCGCCAGCACCAGCATGCTGCTGATTAATACCCACGGCATCAGGCGGAACATCAGACCTGAAGATGTCGGCGCAACTTCCTGGCGTTTAAACAGTTTGTGGATATCGCGATAATCCTGCCAGATCCCCGGTCCGCGGCGGGAGTGCATTCGCGCGCGTATCTGCCGGGAAATACCCGTAAAAAGTGGGGTTAGCATCAGCAGAATCACGGCCTGTGCTAACGCAAAAATGACCAGATATCCGTCGCAAAGAGTTTGTCTCATGGTGATTTCCTTAGACGGCAATAGCGATTAGCAGCACAACCAGTGCGGCAACCACATACAGGCAATAGAGACGAAAGTCGCCGCTTTGCAGATGCTGTATTTCTTTGGCCAGCCGTTGGGTGGCGCTCACGATGGGGCGGATCACCCGCTCATCCCAGAAGGGTTCTGTGCTCTGAGCCCTGGCGGTGACGTGCGCAAGACCTTTATTTAGCCTCAGCGTAGGGTCGAGCTGTTGTCGTAGACGAAATAGCGCAGAAAAGACCACACGCAGCGGCTGCATCACGCCATTGCCTGACGGGGCCATCGCATTTTCCCAGCCGTAGCCGCATGCCCAGGCATCTCCTGTGCGACGAAACGCTGCGCGGCGCGAACGACACCACAGCCAGTAAAGGCCAGGCAGCAAAGGCATCGCCAGTAGTAACAGCAACAGTAATGAGGGAGTGACCCGTGTATGAAACGTGCCGGGTACAAGTGCTATTCCGCTGGCGACAGTGACGGGAGGGGTATCGGTAAAGGCATGGGCAATATGCATTATCTTCGGTGCCAGCCAACTGGCACTAAGCGCAATTAATACGCAGAGTGCCGCGAGCAGTAGCATGGCGACGATCATCGTATTTGGCACTTCCTGTGCCTCTTCAGCGTGTGTACTGCGCGGCGCACCACAGAAAGTAATACCGTACATTTTGACGAAGCACATTACTGCCAGCCCACCAGTGACTGCCAGCATCACCATAGCAATAGGACCCGCAAGTTGTAGCGCTACGGCTTCCACACGACTTAGTGAGAACAGCGACTGCCAGGTGTACCATTCGCTGATAAAACCATTCAGCGGAGGAAGGGCTGATATCGCGAGGCAACCAATCAGGCATGCTGCGGCTGTCCACGGCATCCGTTTCGCCAGTGCCCCCATTTTTTCCATGTCGTGGGTATGCAAAAGCGAAATAATCGCGCCCGCGCCGAGAAATAGCAGCCCTTTGAACAGCGCATGGTTGAGCAGATGAAACAGTGCGCCGAGCAGTCCAACCACGGTGAGCAGCGGGTCGTGCAGTGACAGACCGACCATCGCCACACCGACTGCCAGCAAAATAATGCCGACGTTTTCGACGGTACTCCAGGCCAGCAGCCGTTTGATATCCTGTTCCGCCAGCGCATACAGCACGCCCAGGAGCGCGGAGATTGCGCCGATCGCCATCACCAGAATGCCCCACCACAGCGGCAAACCCGTTTGCGCCAGCAGATCCATCGCTACTTTCAGGATGCCGAAAATACCGATTTTGACCATTACGCCAGACATCAACGCCGAAGCGTGCGATGGTGCGGCAGGGTGAGCGCGCGGCAACCAGCTGTGCAACGGCATCATCCCGGCTTTCGCGCCAAAACCGAAAAAGGCCAGCAGAAACACCGCCGACGCCAGCCCCGGAGAAAGTGAAAGCGTGCGAAACTGGCAAAATCGAGGCTGCCGCTTTCGCGCCCCATCAGCAAGAAGGCGATCATAATCAGCACCGATCCGGCGTGGGCGATAAAAAAGTAGAGCATGCCAGCGTTGATCGACGTTTTATCCTGCCTGGCAATGACCAGAAACCAGGAAGACAGCGACATCATTTCAAACAGCACGATGAACCAAAAAGCGTTGTCCATCACCAGCAGGGCAACCATCGATGCGATGAAAAGATTCATAAAGAAGCCCATCGCCGCCGCGCCTTTGCCCTCGTATTCGCGCATATAAGTCAATGAATAGAGCGAACAAACCACCACCAGCAAGGAGATAACCAGCACCATAAATGCCGAGAGGCTATCCATTCGCAGGGTTAAATCGGCAAAGTCAAAAGGGGTGGCAAAATGGGCGACTAAAGTTACACCAGCATGTAATTGCGTAATTCCGCTGATGATGCCAATCACGCCGCCCACCAGCGATGTGATGCCGGAAAGCTTAATAGCCAGTCTGTCCAGACCGAGTAAAAACAGCGAAGCCAGACTGGCAAACAGATAGAGGATCAGCGACCAGGTTAATAATTGCAGGGCATCCATTAGTGTTGCTCCTGAGTGAGGGAAAGGGGATCCTCCCCGCCATTGGCAAACCAGCTTGCGGCAAGGCGCTGTTTTTCTTTCATCTGACGTTGCAGGCTATCGTCGGTGATCAGCCGTAACGCCTGATTCGGGCAAGCGCGAACGCAGGCCGGACCTTCTGGCAAGAAATCACACAGGTCGCATTTCACCGCGACGGTCTGGACACCCGGTTCCCAGCGCAGCAACGCATGTTGGGGCAGCACGTTTTCTTCGCCGTCTTTGAGTGAGCCTTCAGCCTGAAAAACATATTGCGCATGGGCATTCACCGGACGGCTTCCTGAAGCGCTGATTGCGCCAAATGGGCAGACCACGGCGCAAAGCTTGCAGCCAATACAGAGGCTTTCGTTGAGTTGGATCGCATCATCCCTCTGAGAGATGGCATTGACCGGGCAGACCTGCAGGCAAGGGGCTTCCTCACAGTGATGACACACGACAGGGGCAGTGATTGTTGACGTCTTCGCCAGGGCCAGGCGCGGGTGTTGCTGTAAACCTTGCGTTTTATGCACGTCCGAACAGGCAGCGAGACAGGTATTACATCCTGTACACCACAGTGGTTCGGCCACCACAAAGCGGTTCATGTCGGCTCCTTGAAAATGATATGAAACATTGCATTTCATATTGCATAAAGGATGCCATTCTGATTAACTCAATATATTCAATAAGTTATGTATTGACTGGATTCTGAACGGTACAAAAATGATGGTCATTAACGTTCAGCAAAAAATGGATTCGACACCCGTGTCGCAGGGGAAAGCGAGAATGTGATCTTGATCACGAGAAGTGAGGTATGCTGGCCGCAAGCGCAGCCAGCACGGAATGGAGCAAAGTAATCAGGCGTGTTCTTTCAGCCAGTTCAGCACAACGTCGTGGTGATTGCTGGTTTTGAAATCGTCAAAGACATGTTCGATTTTGCCATCAGCGTCAATCAGGAAGCTGATGCGATGAACGCCATCGTAGGTTTTGCCCATGAAGGACTTTTCACCCCAGACGCCGAATTGTTCGCACACCTGGTGGTCCTCATCAGACAGGAGCGTAAAGTTAAGCAGCTCTTTTTCCGCAAAACGGGAGAGTTTTTCGGGTTTATCGGTGCTGATACCCAGCACATCAACGCCCGCTTTTTTCAACTCATCCATGTTATCGCGTAAGCCGCAGGCCTGTACGGTACAGCCGGGGGTCATGGCTTTCGGGTAGAAATAAACCAGAACACGCTGTCCCTGGAAGTCGGTCAAATTAACTTGTTCTCCGTCTTGATCCGGCAAGCTAAATTTCGGTGCGATATCACCGGCTTTCAGTGGATTCATTACTTAACTCCATCCTGTTCATCATGTTGGGAATAATTGACGACGTTAATACTGCCTTGTGCATTGAGTTCTGTACATAGGGCTTTGAACGCTTGCTCAATATTTGCTGCGTCCGCAGATGCGGGGCTGTGGGCGGTTATCTGAATATGCAACTGCGCAGCCCGTTCATTTTCAGCAGGTTGCGTGCGCGACACCAGCTCCGCAATGTTCATATGATGCGCGTCGAAAAGTGCTGTGAAGCGTTCAATTAAATGCGGGGAGTCTGCCACATCGACCTGAACCCAGACAGATGCTGGCATTGGCGGACGCGGACGCGCCGTCGTGCGCTTCATCACGATTAAAAGATCCAGTTCGGCACCTTTCAACGGTAACGTTGATTCAATCAGAGTAATGGCATTCCATGAACCGGAAAGCAGCATAATAAACGTGAACTCTTCTCCCAGCATCGCCAGGCGACTGTCTTCAATATTACAGCCGCAACTACTGACATGACGGGTGATGGTGTTCACAATTCCAGGGCGATCGGCACCCAACGCAGTGATCACCAGATAATGTTGCGATGACAGTGTCAAACTGGTTATTCCTTTAAGGGGTGAGTTGTTCTTAAGGAAAGCATAAAAAAAACATGCATACAACAATCAGAACGGTTCTGTCTGCTTGCTTTTAATGCCATACCAAACGTACCATTGAGACACTTGTTTGCACAGAGGATGGCCCATGTTCACGGGAAGTATTGTCGCGATTGTTACTCCGATGGATGAAAAAGGTAATGTCTGTCGGGCTAGCTTGAAAAAACTGATTGATTATCATGTCGCCAGCGGTACTTCGGCGATCGTTTCTGTTGGCACCACTGGCGAGTCCGCTACCTTAAATCATGACGAACATGCTGATGTGGTGATGATGACGCTGGAGCTGGCTGATGGGCGCATTCCGGTAATTGCCGGGACCGGCGCTAACGCTACTGCGGAAGCCATTAGCCTGACGCAGCGCTTCAATGACAGTGGTATCGTCGGCTGCCTGACGGTAACCCCTTACTACAATCGTCCGTCGCAAGAAGGTTTGTATCAGCATTTCAAAGCCATCGCTGAGCATACTGACCTGCCGCAAATTCTGTATAATGTGCCGTCCCGTACTGGCTGCGATCTGCTCCCGGAAACGGTGGGCCGTCTGGCGAAAGTAAAAAATATTATCGGAATCAAAGAGGCAACAGGGAACTTAACGCGTGTAAACCAGATCAAAGAGCTGGTTTCAGATGATTTTGTTCTGCTGAGCGGCGATGATGCGAGCGCGCTGGACTTCATGCAATTGGGCGGTCATGGGGTTATTTCCGTTACGGCTAACGTCGCAGCGCGTGATATGGCCCAGATGTGCAAACTGGCAGCAGAAGGGCATTTTGCCGAGGCACGCGTTATTAATCAGCGTCTGATGCCATTACACAACAAACTATTTGTCGAACCCAATCCAATCCCGGTGAAATGGGCATGTAAGGAACTGGGTCTTGTGGCGACCGATACGCTGCGCCTGCCAATGACACCAATCACCGACAGTGGTCGTGAGACGGTCAGAGCGGCGCTTAAGCATGCCGGTTTGCTGTAAAGTTTAGGGAGATTTGATGGCTTACTCTGTTCAAAAGTCGCGCCTGGCAAAGGTTGCGGGTGTTTCGCTTGTTTTATTACTCGCTGCCTGTAGTTCTGACTCACGCTATAAGCGTCAGGTCAGTGGTGATGAAGCCTACCTGGAAGCGGCACCGCTTGCGGAGCTTCATGCCCCGGCTGGAATGATTTTGCCGGTGACCTCCGGTGATTATGCAATCCCGGTGACCAACGGTAGTGGTGCTGTCGGTAAGGCGCTGGACATTCGTCCACCAGCCCAGCCGCTGGCACTGGTTTCTGGCGCGCGTACCCAGTTCACGGGCGATACCGCTTCATTGCTGGTGGAAAATGGTCGTGGCAATACTCTGTGGCCGCAGGTGGTTAGCGTGCTGCAGGCGAAAAACTACACCATCACCCAACGTGATGATGCTGGTCAGACACTGACCACCGATTGGGTACAATGGAACCGTCTGGACGAAGACGAGCAGTATCGTGGTCGTTATCAAATCTCTGTTAAGCCGCAGGGTTATCAGCAGGCGGTTACGGTTAAACTGCTGAACCTGGAACAGGCGGGCAAACCGGTTGCAGACGCGGCTTCCATGCAGCGTTACAGCACGGAGATGATGAACGTTATTTCCGCCGGTCTGGATAAATCTGCCACTGACGCCGCGAACGCTGCGCAAAATCGTGCCTCCACCACTATGGACGTACAAAGTGCAGCTGATGACACCGGTTTACCAATGCTGGTCGTACGCGGGCCGTTCAATGTGGTTTGGCAACGTCTGCCAGCGGCGCTGGAAAAAGTGGGCATGAAAGTGACCGACAGCACCCGTTCGCAGGGCAACATGGCCGTAACTTATAAGCCGCTGTCTGACAGCGACTGGCAGGAACTGGGCGCGAGCGATCCAGGCCTGGCATCCGGTGACTATAAACTGCAGGTTGGCGATTTAGATAACCGCAGCAGCCTACAGTTCATCGATCCGAAAGGTCATACTCTGACTCAGAGTCAGAACGACGCGCTGGTAGCTGTCTTCCAGGCTGCGTTTAGCAAGTAAAAATACAGGGCTGGAATCATCCGGCCCTTTTTTCTGATATGATACGCAAACGTGTGCGTCTGCAGGAAAACGCGATTTTAGCGGTAATTCGCACGAAATTTGTTTGTCGGACGTAGTTCGGATAAGGCGTTCACGCCGCATCCGACAAAACATCCGGCACACCAGACAGCAAAAGATTTTAAAACGTTAATTCACACCCAGGAGTGATAAAGATGCAAAAGCAAGCTGAGTTGTATCGTGGTAAAGCGAAAACCGTATACAGCACGGAAAACCCGGACCTGTTGGTGCTCGAATTCCGCAATGATACGTCAGCAGGGGATGGCGCGCGCATTGAGCAGTTTGATCGCAAAGGTATGGTGAACAACAAGTTCAACTACTTCATTATGAGCAAACTGGCTGAAGCGGGTATCCCGACTCAAATGGAGCGTCTGCTCTCCGATACCGAATGTCTGGTGAAAAAGCTGGATATGGTGCCGGTTGAGTGTGTCGTGCGTAACCGTGCTGCTGGCTCTCTGGTGAAACGTCTTGGAATCGAAGAAGGTATTGAGCTGAACCCGCCGCTGTTCGATCTGTTCCTGAAAAACGACGCCATGCACGATCCGATGGTCAACGAATCTTACTGCGAAACCTTTGGCTGGGTGAGCAAAGAGAACCTGGCGCGTATGAAAGAGCTGACCTACAAAGCGAACGACGTGCTGAAAAAACTGTTCGATGATGCTGGTCTGATTCTGGTCGACTTCAAGCTGGAATTTGGTCTGTACAAAGGCGAAGTGGTACTGGGTGATGAGTTCTCCCCGGACGGCAGCCGCCTGTGGGACAAAGAAACGCTGGAGAAAATGGACAAAGACCGTTTCCGCCAGAGCCTCGGTGGCCTGATCGAGGCCTATGAAGCCGTCGCCCGCCGCCTGGGTGTACAGCTGGACTGATTTTTCTGTTCATCATCTTGCCGTGCTGCTGGCACGGCAAGACAACCATTCTCGTAAGATGTGCATTGAACGCTCATTCCTCCGCCATTTCATCCCGCTTTCCTGTGGTAATCTTCCTCTGAACCACCTACGATCATTTCTATAATGAATATATTGTTGAGGTATCTATGCGTTGGCAAGGGCGACGTGAAAGTGACAATGTTGAAGACAGGCGCAACAGCTCTGGTGGTCCGTCTATGGGCGGTCCCGGTTTTCGCCTGCCGAGCGGTAAAGGCGGGCTGATTTTACTGATAGTCGTGCTGGTTGCAGGCTACTATGGCGTTGATTTAACCGGGTTGATGACCGGACAGCCGGTTTCCCAACAGCAATCAACGCGGTCAATTAGCCCAAATGAAGACGAAGCCGCAAAATTCACCTCGGTGATTCTGGCAACTACGGAAGACACCTGGGGACAGCAGTTCGAGAAGATGGGTAAAACCTATCAGCAACCGAAGCTGGTCATGTACCGTGGAATGACGCGTACCGGCTGCGGGGCGGGCCAGTCCATAATGGGGCCATTCTATTGCCCGGCGGATGGCACGGTTTATATCGATCTCTCCTTCTATGATGACATGAAAGACAAACTTGGCGCGGATGGCGATTTTGCCCAGGGGTACGTTATCGCCCATGAAGTCGGTCATCATGTGCAGAAACTGTTAGGCATCGAGCCGAAAGTTCGTCAACTGCAACAAAACGCGACGCAGGCGGAAGTGAACCGCTTATCTGTGCGTATGGAACTCCAGGCCGACTGTTTTGCCGGTGTCTGGGGGCATAGTATGCAGCAGCAAGGCGTTCTGGAAACCGGCGATCTGGAAGAGGCGCTGAACGCGGCGCAGGCCATCGGCGATGACCGTTTACAACAGCAAAGTCAGGGGCGAGTAGTACCAGACAGTTTCACTCATGGCACTTCTCAGCAACGCTACAGCTGGTTTAAACGTGGTTTCGACAGCGGCGATCCGGCACAATGCAATACTTTTGGTAAAAGCATTTAACTTCCGGGGCAGGGATGGCTGAACTGACTGCGCTTCACACATTAACAGCGCAAATGAAACGTGAAGGGATCCGCCGCTTGCTGGTGTTGAGCGGGGAAGAGGGTTGGTGTTTTGATCATGCGCTTAAGTTACGTGATGCCTTACCTGGCGACTGGCTGTGGATTTCGCCGCAGCCAGATGCTGAAAACCACTGTTCTCCCTCGGCACTACAAACTTTACTTGGGCGCGAGTTCCGGCATGCGGTATTCGACGCCCGCCACGGCTTTGATGCCGCTGCCTTTGCAGCACTTAGCGGAACGTTGAAAGCGGGAAGCTGGCTGGTTTTGTTACTCCCTGTATGGGAAGAGTGGGAAAACCAACCTGATGCCGACTCGCTGCGCTGGAGTGATTGCCCTGACCCTATTGCGACGCCGCATTTTGTCCAGCATCTCAAACGCGTACTTACGGCGGATAACGACGCTATCCTCTGGCGGCAAAACCAGCCGTTCTCGTTGGCGCATTTTACTCCCCGTACTGACTGGCACCCCGCGACCGGCGCACCACAACCAGAACAACAGCAACTCTTACAGCAGCTACTGACCATGCCGCCGGGCGTGGCAGCGGTAACGGCTGCGCGTGGGCGCGGTAAGTCGGCGCTGGCAGGGCAACTCATTTCTCGTATTGCGGGCAGTGCGATTGTCACCGCGCCCGCAAAAGCGGCAACGGATGTACTGGCACAATTTGCGGGCGAGAAGTTTCGCTTTATTGCGCCGGATGCCTTGTTAGCCAGCGATGAGCAAGCCGACTGGCTGGTGGTCGACGAAGCCGCAGCCATACCTGCGCCGTTGTTGCATCAACTGGTATCGCGTTTTCCTCGAACGTTGTTAACCACTACGGTGCAGGGCTACGAAGGCACCGGACGTGGTTTTTTGCTGAAATTTTGCGCTCGCTTTCCGCATTTACACCGTTTTGAACTGCAACAGCCGATCCGCTGGGCACAGGGATGCCCGCTGGAAAAAATGGTTAGTGAGGCACTGGTTTTTGACGATGAAAACTTCACCCATACACCACAAGGCAATATCGTCATTTCCGCATTTGAACAAACGTTATGGCGAAGCGAGCCAGAAACGCCGTTAAAGGTTTATCAGTTATTGTCTGGTGCGCACTACCGGACTTCGCCGCTGGATTTACGCCGGATGATGGATGCACCAGGGCAATATTTTTTACAGGCGGCTGGCGAAAACGAGATTGCCGGAGCGCTGTGGCTGGTGGATGAGGGGGGATTATCTCAACAACTCAGTCAGGCGGTATGGGCAGGTTTTCGTCGCCCGCGGGGTAATCTGGTGGCCCAGTCGCTGGCGGCGCACGGTAGCAATCCACTGGCAGCGACATTGCGTGGACGGCGGGTCAGCCGGATAGCAGTTCATCCGGCTCGTCAGCGGGAAGGCACAGGGCAGCAACTTATTGCTGGTGCTTTGCAATATACGCGTGACCTCGACTATCTTTCGGTGAGTTTTGGTTACACCGGGGAGTTATGGCGTTTCTGGCACCGCTGCGGTTTTGTGCTGGTGCGGATGGGTAATCATCGGGAAGCCAGCAGCGGTTGCTATACGGCGATGGCGCTGTTACCGATGAGTGATGCGGGTAAACAGCTGGCTGAACGTGAGCATTACCGTTTACGTCGCGATGCGCAAGCTCTCGCGCAGTGGAATGGCGAAACGCTTCCTGTTGATCCACTAAACGATGCCATCCTTTCTGACGACGACTGGCTTGAACTGGCCGGTTTTGCTTTCGCTCATCGTCCGCTATTAACATCGTTAGGTTGCTTATTGCGTCTGCTACAAACCAGTGAACTGGCATTACCGGCGCTGCGTGGGCGTTTACAGAAAAACGCCAGTGACGCGCAGTTATGTACCACACTTAAACTTTCAGGCCGTAAGATGTTACTGGTTCGCCAGCGGGAAGAGGCCGCGCAGGCGCTGTTCGCACTTAATAATGTTCGCACTGAGCGTTTGCGCGATCGCATAACGCAATGGCAATTTTTTCACTGACTCCTTCAATTTTCTCCCATGGTCATTGTGAGTCAGCGGCGTAAAATTAATGACATCAGTTAAGGAGTTCGCCATGAAACATGACCATTTTGTTGTTCAAAGCCCGGATAAACCTGCGCAACAGTTGTTACTGCTTTTCCACGGTGTCGGGGATAACCCGGTGGCAATGGGGGAAATAGGCAGCTGGTTTGCGCCGCTATTTCCTGATGCGCTGGTGGTGAGTGTCGGAGGCGCGGAGCCGAGCGGTAATCCGGCGGGGCGTCAGTGGTTTTCGGTGCAGGGTATTACGGAAGATAATCGCCAGGCGCGTGTGGATGCCATCATGCCGACGTTTATTGAAACGGTGCGCTACTGGCAGAAACAGAGCGGAGTAGGGGCTAACGCCACGGCGCTAATCGGTTTCTCTCAAGGCGCGATTATGGCGCTGGAGAGCATTAAAGCCGAACCGGGCCTTGCTTCACGCGTCATTGCTTTTAACGGACGCTATGCGAGCCTGCCGGAAACCGCGTCTACAGCCACGACAATTCACTTGATTCATGGTGGTGAAGATCCGGTTATCGATCTGGCGCATGCAGCTGCGGCGCAGGAAGCGTTAATCAGTGCCGGTGGTGACGTGACGCTGGATATCGTGGAGGATTTAGGCCATGCGATCGACAATCGCAGTATGCAATTTGCCCTGGATCACTTGCGTTATACCATTCCGAAACATTATTTCGACGAAGCGCTAAGTGGCGGTAAGCCTGGCGATGATGATGTGATTGAAATGATGTAAAAGACAGATTACCTGGCCTGATAAGACGCGTGAGCGTCGCATCAGGCATCGTTCACCATTGCCGGATGCGGCGTTAACGCCTTATCCGGCCTACGGTTGAGCACTCAGCTTACTTCTTCGGTTGATCCTTTTTCGGCCAGTCGTCGTCATCGTCCCACTTATCGTTGAAATCACGATGCGGGGGAAGCTCCGGCTTGTTGGCGAGAAATTTCTTATGGTCGACGCGCTTGAGATCTTTAATCACGTTCAGCAGGACGCCTACCAAAAAGACAATCACCAGAATCCACCAATATTTAGCCAGCCAGTCCATGCTTATTTCCTCTTGCAGAACCACTCATCAGGCGACGAGCTGTTCCATGATACGTTGATACATACGGGCAAGTAGCTGCAGGTCGGCAGCGTTCACACATTCATTAATTTTATGAATAGTGGCATTGACCGGCCCGAGTTCCACCACCTGCGCCCCCATGCGAGCAATAAAGCGCCCGTCGGACGTTCCGCCTGTGGTCAGTAGCTGCGGTTTAATTTCATTATAGTGCTCAACCGCGTTAACGACCGCATCCACCAGTTTACCGCGCGCGGTCAAAAATGGCTGCCCGGAAAGCCACCAATCCACCGTATAGCGCAGTTGATGTTTTTCAAGCAGGGCAAGCACCTGCGCTTTGATCATCTCATCAGTCAGTTCGGTGCTGAAGCGGAAGTTAAACTGCACAAACAGTTCACCCGGAATAACATTGTTACTGCCCGTTCCCGCCTGAATATTAGCAATCTGCATACTGGTCGCCGGGAAAAATTCATTGCCCTGATCCCACTCAATAGCCACTAATTCATTAAGGAAAGGTGCTGCGCGATGTACTGGATTGTCAGCCAGATGCGGGTAGGCCACATGCCCCTGAACGCCATGAATGGTAAGGTTGCAGGTTAACGATCCGCGACGACCATTTTTCACCACATCACCAACCACTTCGATACTCGACGGTTCGCCGACCAGGCAGTAATCGAGACGCTCATTACGTGCCATCAACGCTTCGACGACTTTTACCGTACCGTTGTGGGCACTGGCTTCTTCATCAGAGGTGATCAGAAATGCCAGTCGCCCCGTATGGTTGGGATGTTGTGCGACAAAGCGTTCTGCCGCTACCACCATCGCCGCCAGCGAGCCTTTCATATCTGCCGCACCGCGCCCGAATAACATGCCATCACGAATGGTGGGTTCAAACGGCGGATTGATCCAACGATCGGCGTCGCCAGGCGGCACCACGTCGGTATGCCCGGCAAAGGCTAACGTTTCACCTTGCCCACGCCATGCCCAAAAATTCTGCGTATCGGCAAAATCCATGCGTTCAACGGTAAAACCGATCGCCTGCAAACGTTCAATCAACAAAGCCTGACATCCTGCGTCATCAGGACTCAGGGAAGGGCGGCGAATAAGCTGTTGTGTCAGCTCAATAACCGGGCACGACATAGACTACACCTCATGGAAAAATTGCTGATAACTGGAATCACTGAAACCCAGCAGCATAGGCTTACCAGGCGCGCAGAGCAATGGACGTTTGATAATTGCAGGCATTTCAGTCATTAATGCCGCCGCAGAGGCCGCATCGGTGATTTTATTGCGGGTGGTTTCGTCCAGTTTACGCCAGGTTGTACCACGGGTGTTGAGTAACGCTTCCCAGCCTAATTCGTTGATAAAACCGTTCAATAATTCGCTGTCCAGCCCATCGACGCGGTAATCATGAAAACGATAGTCGATGTTATTGGCTTCCAGCCAACGGCGAGCCTTTTTAATGGTGTCACAATTTTTGATGCCGTAAAGTGTAACCATAATGAATCCTTTTTCGATTTATGAGAATAAATACTCATTTAAGAGTGAAAACATTTTGCCTGCAAATGATTATCAGGAAATATAACATTATCGAAGTATTCAAATTAACAACTATTAAATAATATTAAACATTTTTAACGTAAACATTAAGAATATTCATCTTGTTATCTGTCTGTATTTTAACCAGAATTAAATCAGTATTAGATGCCGTATGAATATCTCGAAATGTTGCTGTGTATCACATACAAATCATCACCGCAGGACCATAGTATTTACATAAGGTTTGTCCCCCGGAGGTAGTTATCGCAGCAATCGAGTAAATTAGCTTCACCACGGTATATTGTTTCCGTAGAATACCCATAATTATAAGAGAGGTTGTTATGATTGAACGTGAACTGGGGAACTGGAAAGACTTTATTGAAGTTATGCTTCGTAAGTAATTCCTGAGACAAAGTACAAACAGCAAGAACCTGCTGAGCAAGTTCTTAATCGGAAAGTTGAAAAAGGCGACACATTGGCATGTCGCCTTTTTTATTGCTTATTCCGGGCGCGGCTTCAGCGGGAAGCGGCGGCGCACCAGCACAAAGAACAGCGGCACGAAGTAAATAGCCAGAATAGTAGCCGAAATCATCCCGCCCATTACGCCAGTACCCACCGCATGCTGACCACCGGAACCGGCACCCGTGCTGGTTGCCATTGGCAATACGCCGAAGATAAATGCCAGCGAGGTCATCAGAATCGGGCGTAAACGCTGACGGCAGGCGTGGAGCGTCGCTTCAAACAGGTCGTGGCCTTTTTGGTTCATCTCGTTAGCAAACTCGACGATCAGGATGGCGTTTTTCGCCGATAAACCAATGACCGTTAACAGGCCCACCTGGAAGTAAACGTCGTTTTCCAGCCCCCGCATCCAGGTTGCCAGCAGCGCGCCGATAACCCCCAGCGGCACGACCAGCATTACCGAGAACGGTACCGACCAGCTTTCATACAATGCAGCCAGACACAGGAATACCACCAGCAAGGAAATAGCGTACAGCGCCGGAGCCTGCGCGCCGGAAAGCCGCTCCTGATACGACATCGCCGTCCACTCCAGACCAAAGCCGTTTGGCAACTGCTTCACTAACGATTCCATAATATCCATCGTCGTACCGGTACTGACCCCCGGTGCGGCTTCCCCAACAATCTCAACCGCAGAATAACCGTTATAGCGTTCCAGACGCGGTGAGCCTGTCTCCCAGCGTGAGGTCGCGAAAGCAGAGAAGGGCACCATGCCGCCATCTTTATTTCGGACATACCAGAGATTGATGTCATCTGGCAGCATGCGATACGGCGCAGCTGCCTGCACATAGACTTTCTTCACGCGACCGCGATCCATAAAGTCATTCACATAGCTCGAACCCCAGGCGGTTTGCAGTGTGTCGTTAATATCGTCGATAGCAACGCCCAGCGCCTGAGCTTTACGCTGGTCGATATCAATCTGCAACTGCGGACTGTCATCGAGGCCGTTATGGCGCACACGGGTTAGCTCCGGGTTTTCCGCCGCCAGCGCCAGCAACTGGTTACGTGCTGCCATCAGCGCATCGTGACCTGCTCCAGCGTGGTCCTGCAACTCCATATCAAAACCTGCAGAACTACCAAGACCGCTAATTGCTGGCGGGCTGCTGGCGATAACGCGAGCTTCTTTAATTTGGTTAAACGCCTTTGTTGCACGCTCGATAATGGCAAACGAGGTGCCGGTCTTACTGTCGCGTTCGCTCCAGTCTTTCAGGCGGATAAACATTCGCGCCACGTTTTGCCCGTTACCCCCAGGGCCAGAACCAACAGTGGCAAACACCGACATGATGTTGTCTTTTTCATGGGTGAAGTAATATTTCTCGATTTGCTCAACGACTTTCAGGGTCTGTTGTTGGGTTGAACCGCTGGGCAATTGTACCGAGGTAGTAAACATGCCACGGTCTTCCAGCGGTAAGAACGACGTCGGCAAACGCAGGAACAGGAACACCATGCCGCCAAGCAGCAGGACATAAATCACAATCCAGCGCAGGCTGCGGTGGAGAATTTTCGCCACCCCTTTTTCGTAGCGTTCGGCGTTGCGGTTAAACATCTGGTTAAACCAGGCAAAAAAGCCTTTTTGCCCGTGATGCTCACCTTTTTTCAGTGGCTTAAGTAGTGTGGCACACAGAGCCGGAGTGAGGATCATCGCTACCAGTACTGACAGCACCATCGCCGCAACAATGGTAATAGAGAACTGGCGATAGATGGCACCGGTGGTGCCGCCGAAGAAGGCCATTGGTACAAATACCGCCGAAAGCACCATCGCAATCCCGACCAGTGCCCCCTGGATCTGCCCCATCGATTTACGTGTGGCTTCGCGAGGAGTGAGTCCTTCCTCACTCATAATACGTTCGACGTTTTCCACCACCACGATGGCGTCATCCACCAGCAGACCGATCGCCAGCACCATCGCGAACATGGTTAAGGTGTTGACGCTGTAACCGAAGGCGTAAAGTACGGAGAAGGTTCCCATCAACACCACCGGCACGGCGATAGTGGGTATCAGCGTGGCGCGGAAGTTTTGCAGGAACAGATACATAACGAGGAAAACCAGAGCGATAGCTTCCAGCAGCGTTTTCACCACGTCTTCAATGGAGGCTTTAACAAACGAGGTGGTTTCATACGCCACCTTGTATTCCAGTCCATGCGGGAAATACTGCGCCAGCTCGTCGAGACGATTGAGCACCAGCTCCGCTGTCGCCATTTCGTTAGCGCCGGAGGCCAGTTTTACCCCCAGCCCGGAGGCTGGCTTACCATTGAAGCGGCTAAGATAATCGTATTTCTCCGCCCCCATTTCGACGGTGGCGACATCGCCCAGCCTTACCTCTGAGCCGTCCTGATTGACCCGCAAGGTGATATCGCGGAACTGTTCTGGTGTTTGCAGCAGTGACTGGGCGTTAATGGTGGCGTTGAGCGCCTGCTTATCGACGGAAGGTGTACCACCAAGTTGCCCAACCGCAATCTGCGCGTTCTGTGACTCAATGGCATCAGTGACATCTTTAGCCGTCATCTGGAAACTGTTGAGTTTCGCCGGGTCCAGCCAGATACGCATGGAATATTGCGAACCATAGGCATCGATATCCCCGACGCCATTCACGCGGCTTAACGGGTCCTGAATATTACTGGCAATATAATCAGCAATATCCTGTTTATCCATCGAACCATCGGTAGAGACGAAGGCAATGGTCAGAATGTTGGTATCGCCGGTTTTACGCACCGTCACGCCCTGATTTTGCACCGCCTGCGGTAACTTTCGCATGGCTGATTGCAGCTGGTTTTGTACTTGCTGCACGGCTTCGTCCGGATCGGTGCCTGCTTTAAAACTTAAAGTGACAGATGCCTGACCGGTGCCACTGCTCTGAGATGACATATACATGAGATTATCGAGGCCGGTCATATTTTGCTCGATAACCTGGGTCACGGTGTTTTCCAGCGTCTGGGCCGATGCGCCGGGATAGTTAGCGGTCACTCGCACATTCGGTGGCGCGAGATCGGGGTATTGTTCAACGGGCAATGAGAAAATCGCCAGGGTACCTGTCAGACACAACAGGATTGCCAGCACCCAGGCAAAAATGGGGCGATCAATAAAGAAATTCGCCATTAAAAGAGGACCTCGTGTTTCTGCGTATCGTTGTAGGCTTGACTTGCTTCACTGTAGCGGCAAGGTACGAGCCAATCGTGGAGAAAAAAAGGAGTTAATGTAAATTATCATGCCCTTTTATACTGAACCTTAAGTGCAAGTATTCTTTGGTCAGTAGGAGGCTTTACATCAACTGACTTTCCTCACCCTCCGCAGAGCGAAAGCTAATACTCACTAACGTGCCGCCGCCGGAAGGTTGTGAAAAAGTCAGCGTCCCACCCAGCCGTTCCGCGCGTTCGCGCATGATATTCAGACCATAATGACCTTCGGGTTCTTTCGGTTCACCGATACCAATCCCGTTATCACGGATATAAACCGTGTGATTGCCGTCCGGCGCGGTGACGCAACTGACGGCGATTTCGCTGGCGTTGGCGTGCTTCATCGCATTCAGCACCGCTTCGCGAATAATTTGCAACAAATGCACCTGCATTTGCGCATCCAGCGCCAGGGTTGGCAGACGGCAGTCGAGGGTCAGTTTGGCGCTGGTTTGATTTTGTAACGTATCCAGCATTTCCCTCAACGCGGAGGGGAGATCCGCCTGCTGCAGCGTCAGGCGGAAAGTAGTCAACAGCTCGCGTAACTGCCGATAAGCATCATTCAACGCCTGGGAAAAATCGGCCATGATACTTTGTGCGGTGGCGTTATCTTCCGGTATCGAACGCTTCAGTAACGTCAACTGGATACGTAAGTAAGAAAGTACCTGAGCCAGCGAGTCGTGCAATTCGCGGGCGATGGTCGCACGTTCTTCCATCAACAATAATTGCTGAAAATGCTTCTGCGCCTGATTAAAGTACAAACCGCGTCCCAGCATCGACGAAACGCTGTTAAGCAGCGGTTCTGATGATGAAACGTGACTATTTTGCCAGTGCAGTTCGCCGTAAACCGTCTCTTGCATTGTCACCGGTAAAATCTGCATCGGCAATTCCGGGTTTGGTTGCCCTTCGCTAATCCGCCAGTTTTCACCGACATTTAACTCCAGATATTCAGCCGCTTCATTGTCGCGAACAATCTGCAAAATATGGCGGAAACAATGCACATCAATCTGGCTAGTGTTCAGCGCCTGCGAACACTGATACAACACCTCCAGACGACGCTTGGCCTCGTGGAGATCGCGGGTCTTTTCTTCTACTGACGCTTCCAGCGAACGGTACAATTTATGCAGCTCGCTCGACATCTGGTTAAAGGTTTTTGCAAGCAGACCAAGCTCATTCGGCAGGTTGGTATCCAGCGGCGGCGAGTCGAACTGCCCGTGTTCAATACGCTGACTGGCGGTAACCAGCTGATTCAGCGGGGCAACCACCTGATGGCGTATGCGGCGCAAAGTAAAAAAGACCAGCGTGAAAATACCGATGCCGCCAGCCAGGGAAATCGCCACCACCAGCAGCATTTTGCGTTCAGCGTAGTGCTGTAAAGCCAGTACGAACAGGTCTATCTGATTAACATAATTATTAATATTGGCCTGATACCACGGCAAATCGCCCTTGCTGAGCCGATTATTCATCTCCAGCCAGTTGGCATTCAGATGCGCATAGCGAGTTTTTACTGCTTCTGGCACATACCAGACGTTGAGGTTGGTTAATACCGGTGAATGCAGTGCCTGCTGAAATAACTGGCGATGTGCATTGAGTTGTGGACTGCCACTTTGCAAGTCGTAGCCCAGGCGGTAACTCTGCATACGCAGCGATCCGGCAATATTGATAGCCTCAGCGTCGCGCAAACTGCTCGCCAGAGTTAGCAGAGCGATACCCGTGGAAAGAATCGACAGCAGCACAATGTAAAAAAAGGCCCGGGCCAGACTGGCCGAGACGGGTCGTTTAACAATCACACGCGTCTTCTCCACAAAAAATCATTAATGTTCCAGTTCGCTGAAACGCAATTTAGTCAGTGATGGGATTATTTGATCTGCCACAGTTTATAGCGAAATAGTTACTTATTCTGGGCACATGAACATTGCCGATTCCCCTGTAAGTCGGGTAATAACAACACTCATATAAAGAATAAGGTTTTTACAACCAAAAAAGAAGGTCGTTATGAATCGTTTTATTATGGCCAACAGTCAGCAATGTCTGGGTTGTCATGCTTGTGAAATCGCCTGTGTCATGGCTCACAATGATGAGCAACATGTCCTGAGCCAACACCATTTTCATCCCCGAATTACGGTTATCAAACATCAACAGCAACGTAGTGCAGTGACCTGTCACCATTGTGAAGATGCGCCCTGCGCCCGTAGCTGCCCTAATGGCGCAATCAGCCACGTTGATGACAGCATTCAGGTCAATCAGCAAAAGTGTATTGGCTGTAAATCCTGCGTGGTGGCCTGTCCTTTTGGTACGATGCAAATCGTCCTGACACCCGTCGCGGCAGGAAAAGTAAAAGCCACGGCGCATAAATGCGACCTTTGTGCGGGGCGCGAAAACGGTCCTGCCTGTGTTGAGAATTGCCCGGCGGACGCGCTGCAACTGGTCACTGACGTCGCACTCTCCGGCATGGCGAAATCCCGCCGCTTGCGCACCGCGCGTCAGGAACATCAACCGTGGCATGCCAGTACCGCGGCGCAAGAAATGCCGGTAATGAGTAAAGTCGAACAAATGCAGGCAACGCCCGCGCGTGGCGAGCCGGATAAACTGGCGATTGAAGCGCGCAAAACCGGTTTTGATGAAATTTATCTGCCATTTCGCGCCGACCAGGCACAACGGGAAGCCTCGCGCTGCCTTAAGTGCGGCGAGCACAGCGTTTGTGAATGGACCTGCCCGCTGCATAACCATATACCGCAGTGGATTGAACTGGTGAAAGCCGGAAACATCGACGCCGCCGTCGAGCTTTCTCACCAGACCAACACCCTGCCGGAAATTACCGGACGCGTTTGTCCGCAAGACCGTTTGTGTGAAGGTGCCTGTACTATTCGCGATGAGCACGGCGCGGTAACTATCGGCAACATTGAACGCTACATTTCAGATCAGGCGTTGGCGAAAGGTTGGCGTCCTGACTTAAGCCATGTCACCAAAGTGGACAAGCGGGTGGCGATTATCGGTGCAGGTCCGGCAGGGCTGGCCTGTGCGGATGTTCTGACCCGCAATGGCGTGGGGGTGACGGTGTACGATCGCCATCCAGAAATCGGTGGCTTGCTCACTTTCGGCATTCCTTCTTTCAAACTGGATAAATCCCTGCTGGCACGCCGTCGGGAAATCTTCAGCGCGATGGGGATTCACTTCGAACTCAATTGTGAAGTGGGTAAAGATGTCTCTTTGGATTCGCTTTTGGAACAATACGACGCGGTCTTCGTTGGCGTAGGCACTTACCGTTCCATGAAAGCGGGTTTACCCAATGAAGATGCGCCGGGCGTTTATGACGCGCTGCCGTTCCTCATTGCCAACACTAAACAGGTGATGGGGCTCGAAGAGCTACCGGAAGAGCCGTTTATCAATACCGCCGGACTTAACGTCGTGGTACTGGGCGGCGGCGACACCGCGATGGACTGTGTGCGTACCGCACTGCGCCACGGCGCGAGTAACGTCACCTGCGCTTATCGTCGTGATGAAGCTAACATGCCAGGCTCGAAGAAAGAAGTGAAGAACGCCCGCGAAGAGGGGGCCAACTTCGAATTTAACGTCCAGCCGGTGGCGCTTGAGCTGAATGAACAAGGTCACGTCTGCGGGATTCGTTTCCTGCGCACGCGTCTTGGCGAGCCGGATGCCCAGGGGCGTCGGCGTCCAGTGCCGGTGGAAGGCAGTGAATTTGTCATGCCAGCCGACGCGGTGATTATGGCGTTTGGCTTCAATCCGCACGGGATGCCGTGGCTGGAGTCGCACGGTGTAACGGTAGACAAATGGGGCCGCATCATCGCGGATGTGGAAAGCCAGTACCGTTACCAGACCACCAATCCGAAAATCTTCGCTGGTGGTGACGCCGTGCGTGGTGCGGATCTGGTGGTTACCGCAATGGCAGAAGGACGTCATGCGGCACAGGGGATTATTGACTGGCTGGGGGTAAAATCAGTCAAATCTCACTGATAGCCTGCGCAGACAAACCCGACTTCACAGCGTAAGATAATTGTTCATTTCGCGCTGTGGAGTCGGTATGACGCAACAAATCACCCTCATTAAAGACAAAATTCTCTCCGATAACTATTTCACCCTGCACAACATTACTTACGATCTCACGCGCAAAGACGGCGAAGTTATCCGCCATAAACGTGAAGTGTACGATCGCGGCAATGGTGCGACGATCCTCCTGTACAACACGAAGAAAAAGACCGTGGTTCTGATTCGTCAGTTCCGTGTCGCTACCTGGGTTAATGGCAATGAAAGCGGGCAGCTGATTGAAAGCTGCGCCGGGCTGCTGGATAACGACGAACCGGAAGTGTGTATTCGCAAAGAAGCGATTGAAGAGACGGGCTATGAAGTGGGTGAAGTGCGCAAATTATTTGAACTGTATATGTCGCCAGGCGGTGTGACTGAGCTAATCCACTTTTTTATCGCCGAATACAGTGACAATCAGCGCGCTAACGCCGGTGGCGGTGTCGAAGATGAAGATATTGAAGTGCTCGAGCTGCCGTTCAGCCAGGCGCTGGAGATGATCAAAACCGGCGAGATACGTGACGGTAAGACGGTGTTATTGCTTAACTATTTGCAAACGTCACATTTAATGGACTGAAAAATAACAATAATATTTCGTTGTTTATTATTGGCTCAATCCGACAAATCCGATTGAGCCGCGCTACCTGCGCAACGAAGATACGACTTGTGCTGTTTGTTTGAACTTCTGGGGTCGTACCGTCCATGCGCTATCGCATTTTCCTTCTCTTTTTTTTCGCTTTGTTGCCGACGTCTTTGGTGTGGGCGGCACCAGCGCAACGGGCGTTTTCCGACTGGCAGGTCACCTGTAATAACCAAAATTTCTGCGTGGCGCGTAATACGGGCGATCATAATGGACTGGTGATGACCCTGAGCCGCAGCGCCGGGGCGCATACCGATGCCGTTTTACGTATTGAGCGCGGCGGATTGAAGTCGCCGGAGGCGTCAGAAGGGGAGATAGCGCCACGGCTGCTGTTAGATGGCGAGCCGTTGGCGTTAAGTGGTGACAAGTGGCGGATTTCACCATGGTTATTAGTAACCGATGATACGGCAACCATCACCGCGTTTTTGCAGATGATTCAGGAAGGGAAGGCAATCACCTTACGCGATGGCGATCAGACCATTTCTCTGAGTGGCTTAAAAGCAGCGTTGTTGTTTATTGATGCTCAGCAAAAGCGCGTTGGCAGTGAAACCGCGTGGATCAAGAAAGGGGACGAACCGCCGCTCAGCGTACCGCCCGCGCCTGCGCTGAAAGAGGTCGCGGTGGTTAACCCAACGCCGACGCCACTCTCACTCGAAGAACGCAACGATTTGCTGGATTATGGAAACTGGCGGATGAATGGTCTGCGCTGCTCGCTTGATCCATTGCGTCGTGAGGTGAATGTCACTGCGCTGACTGATGATAAAGCGCTGATGATGATTAGCTGTGAGGCAGGGGCCTATAACACCATTGATTTGGCATGGATTGTGTCGCGTAAAAAGCCACTAGCTTCGCGCCCGGTTCGGTTGCGTTTGCCGTTCAACAACGGTCAGGAGACGAATGAACTGGAACTGATGAACGCAACATTTGATGAGAAATCGCGTGAACTGGTGACCTTAGCGAAAGGGCGCGGATTAAGCGATTGTGGCATTCAGGCGCGCTGGCGCTTTGACGGTCAGCGTTTTCGCCTGGTGCGTTACGCCGCAGAACCCACCTGCGATAACTGGCATGGGCCAGACGCCTGGCCCACGTTGTGGATCACCCGTTAAACAAAATGGCGGGACATGTAGGCCGGATAAGACGCTGTAGGCCGGATAAGACGCGTCAGCGTCGCATCCGGCAATCAGCATCCGGCAATCACCATCAGGCACCTTTCACTCCCAGCACCTTATGCGCTTTTGCCACAATATTCTCGGCGGTAAAGCCAAAGAACGGGAACAGCTTATCCGCCGGAGCAGATTCCCCGTAACCCGTCATCCCGACAATTGCCCCTTTCAGACCAACATACTTGTACCAGTAATCGGCAATACCTGCTTCCACCGCCACGCGAGCCGCAACGTTAGAAGGCAACACCGACTCCCGATATTCCTCATCCTGGGCGTCGAAAATATCGGTCGAGGGCAGGGAAACTACGCGTACATTGCGACCTTCTCCTGCTAATTTCTCTGCCGCTTGCAGGGTAATTTCCATCTCTGAACCGGTGGCAATCAGAATAATATCTGGCTTACCGCCGCTGTCTTTCAGCACATAACCGCCACGAGCAATCTCTTTAACCTGATCCGGCGTACGTTCCACCTGGGCCAGATTCTGCCTTGAGAGGATCAGTGCCGTCGGTCCGTTGTGGCGCTCAACCGCCAGCTTCCAGCCCACCGCCGCTTCCACCTGATCGCACGGTCGCCAGGTGCTGAAATTTGGCGTTAAGCGTAGGCTGGCCAGTTGCTCAACAGCCTGGTGCGTCGGACCATCTTCGCCCAGGCCAATTGAGTCGTGGGTATAAACCATAATCTGCCGCGCTTTCATCAGTGCCGCCATCCGCGCGGCGTTACGGGCGTATTCAACAAACATCAGGAACGTCGCGGTATACGGCACAAAGCCGCCGTGGTGCTCGATGCCGTTGGCGATAGCGGTCATGCCAAATTCACGCACCCCGTAGTGAATGTAGTTGCCCGCTGGATCTTCCTTCAGCGAAACAGAACCTTTCCAGATGGTCAGGTTGCTGGGAGCCAGATCCGCCGAACCGCCGAGCAACTCAGGCAGCATCGGCCCGTAAGCGTTAAGCGTATTTTGCGAAGCCTTACGGGTAGCGATTTTTGCCGGATTTGCCTGTAACTCATTGATATATTTCTGAGTCGTTTTCTCCCAGTCCTTCGGTAAACCACCGCTCATCCGTCGGGTAAACTCTTCTGCCAGTTGCGGATGAGCCTTTTTATAGGCGGCAAACTTCTCATTCCAGCTCTGCTGCGCTTTTTCGCCTTTTTCACGGGCATCCCAGGCGTGATAAATCTCTTTAGGGATCTCAAATGGCGGATGGTGCCAGCCCAGTTTTTGCCGTGCCAGCGCCACTTCTTCTTCCCCCAGTGGTGCGCCGTGCGCCTCTTCCTTACCTGCTTTATTCGGCGAACCAAAGCCAATCACCGTACGGCAGATAATCAGCGACGGCTTATCTTTCACGCTTTGCGCTTCAAGGATCGCTTCCTTCACCGCCTGCGGATCGTGACCGTCGATTTCATGGATCACATGCCAGTGATAGGCTTCAAAACGTTTTGCCGTATCGTCGGTAAACCAGCCTTCTGTTTCACCGTCGATGGAAATACCGTTGTGATCGTAAAAACCAATCAGCTTGCCCAGTCCCAGCGTGCCTGCCAGCGAACAGACTTCGTGGGAAATACCTTCCATCAGGCAGCCGTCGCCCATAAACACATAGGTGAAGTGATCGACGATCTCATGGTCTGGCTGGTTAAACTGCGCCGCCAGTGTACGCTCTGCTATCGCCAGCCCGACGGCGTTCGCCAAACCTTGTCCAAGCGGGCCGGTGGTGGTTTCAACGCCTGGCGTATAGCCAATCTCCGGGTGGCCTGGGGTTTTCGAATGCAACTGACGGAAGTTCTTCAGTTCTTCCAGCGGCAGGTCGTAACCGGTCAGATGTAGCAAACTGTAGAGCAGCATCGACGCGTGACCGTTGGAAAGAATAAAGCGGTCGCGATCATACCAGGTTGGGTCGGTAGGGTTATGTTTAAGAAAATCGTTCCACAGCACTTCGGCAATATCAGCCATGCCCATCGGCGCGCCGGGATGACCAGAGTTGGCTTTTTGTACCGCATCCATACTGAGTGCGCGAATCGCATTGGCAAGGTCTTTTCGGGACATATAACACTCCGTGGCTGGTTTATAGTTTGGCGGCAAGAAGATCTTCCAGTTTGCGTTGATCAACGGCGAACAGACGAATGCCTTCAGACAGTTTTTCTACCGCCATCGCATCCTGATTGTGCTCCCAACGGAACTCCGCTTCGCTCATGGGAGCTGGGCGTGGGAACGTCTGAGAAGGTGGGATTAATTTACGTACCACTGGCGAAACTTTTTCCTGCAGCTCCTTCAGTAAATTCGGTGCGATAGTCAGTCGATCGCAGCCGGTTAAGGCGAGGATTTGTTCGGTGCGACGGAAGCTCGCGCCCATCACAATGGTTTCATAGTGGTGTTGCTTATAGTAGTCGTAGATATTGCGCACCGATTTAACGCCCGGATCTTCTTCCACCACATACGGGTCCATCGGCTTGCGTGCCTGATACCAGTCATAAATACGCCCGACAAACGGCGAAATCAGAAAAACGCCTGCTTCCGCACAGGCCCGTGCCTGTGCAAAAGAAAACAGCAGCGTCAGGTTGCAGTTAATACCTTCTTTTTCCAGCTCTTCTGCCGCGCGAATTCCTTCCCAGGTCGAAGCCAGCTTGATCAGAATGCGTGATTTCTCAACGCCTTGTTGCTGATACAAGTCCACCAGATGGCGCGCCTTCTCAATACTCTTTTCTTTATCAAAAGAGAGGCGTGCATCAACTTCTGTTGACACGCGACCGGGTACGATTTTGAGGATTTCAGCACCGAAATTGACCGCCAGTTTGTCACACGCTGCGACCACCTGTTGTTCCTGGGTCTTGCCATTTTTTTTACCCCAGGCGATAGCATCGTCTATTAAATGCTCATATTGTGATAATCCGGCAGCTTTGAGTAACAGCGAAGGATTGGTGGTGGCATCCTGGGGATGATAATGGCGAATGGACTCAATATCGCCGCTGTCTGCCACGACAGTGGTGAACTGTTTGATGCCGTCTAACTCGTTCATAGGAAATACTCCTTGAAAAGTAAAGTGTTAGATGAGTGCGTTAATTCACACTTCTGAGAAATTTCGCTAAACGCATCAAAAAAGCATAGCAGACAGGCATGGTATTGCTGGATTAAGCAGGTAACATCAGTGTTATAGGATTATTACCAAAACATTATATTAATGGTGAGAGTTTGGACTTGCTCAAAGTCTGTAGACTCCGGCAGGGTAATAATGTGCGCCACGTTGTGGGCAGGGGCTGTTGCCCACACACTTTATTTGTGAACGTTACGTGAAAGGAACAACCAAATGGATGACCAGTTAAAACAAAGTGCACTTGATTTCCATGAATTTCCAGTTCCAGGGAAAATCCAGGTTTCTCCAACCAAGCCTCTGGCAACACAGCGCGATCTGGCGCTGGCCTACTCACCAGGCGTTGCCGCACCTTGTCTTGAAATCGAAAAAGACCCGTTAAAAGCCTACAAATATACCGCCCGCGGTAACCTGGTGGCGGTGATCTCTAACGGTACGGCGGTGCTGGGGTTAGGCAACATTGGCGCGCTGGCAGGCAAACCGGTGATGGAAGGCAAGGGCGTTCTGTTTAAGAAATTCGCCGGGATTGATGTATTTGACATTGAAGTTGACGAACTCGACCCGGACAAATTTATTGAAGTTGTCGCCGCGCTCGAACCAACCTTCGGCGGCATCAACCTCGAAGACATTAAAGCGCCAGAATGTTTCTATATTGAACAGAAACTGCGCGAGCGGATGAATATTCCGGTATTCCACGACGATCAGCACGGCACGGCAATTATCAGCACTGCCGCCATCCTCAACGGCTTGCGCGTGGTGGAGAAAAACATCTCCGACGTGCGGATGGTGGTTTCCGGCGCGGGTGCCGCAGCAATCGCCTGTATGAACCTGCTGGTAGCGCTGGGTCTGCAAAAACATAACATCGTGGTTTGCGATTCAAAAGGCGTTATCTATCAGGGCCGTGAGCCAAACATGGCGGAAACCAAAGCCGCATATGCGGTGGTGGATGACGGCAAACGTACCCTCGATGATGTGATTGAAGGCGCGGATATTTTCCTGGGCTGTTCCGGCCCGAAAGTGCTGACCCAGGAAATGGTGAAGAAAATGGCTCGTGCGCCAATGATCCTGGCGCTGGCGAACCCGGAACCGGAAATTCTGCCGCCGCTGGCGAAAGAAGTGCGTCCGGATGCCATCATTTGCACCGGTCGTTCTGACTATCCGAACCAGGTGAACAACGTCCTGTGCTTCCCGTTCATCTTCCGTGGCGCGCTGGACGTTGGCGCAACCGCCATCAACGAAGAGATGAAACTGGCGGCGGTACGTGCGATTGCAGAACTCGCCCATGCGGAACAGAGCGAAGTGGTGGCTTCAGCGTATGGCGATCAGGATCTGAGCTTTGGTCCGGAATACATCATTCCAAAACCGTTTGATCCGCGCTTGATCGTTAAGATCGCTCCTGCGGTCGCTAAAGCCGCGATGGAGTCGGGCGTGGCGACTCGTCCGATTGCTGATTTCGACGTCTACATCGACAAGCTGACTGAGTTCGTTTACAAAACCAACCTGTTTATGAAGCCGATTTTCTCCCAGGCTCGCAAAGCGCCGAAGCGCGTTGTTCTGCCGGAAGGGGAAGAGGCGCGCGTTCTGCATGCCACTCAGGAACTGGTAACGCTGGGACTGGCGAAACCGATCCTTATCGGTCGTCCGAACGTGATCGAAATGCGCATTCAGAAACTGGGCTTGCAGATCAAAGCGGGCGTTGATTTTGAGATCGTCAATAACGAATCCGATCCGCGCTTTAAAGAGTACTGGACCGAATACTTCCAGATCATGAAGCGTCGCGGCGTCACTCAGGAACAGGCGCAGCGGGCGCTGATCAGTAACCCGACAGTGATCGGCGCGATCATGGTTCAGCGTGGGGAAGCCGATGCAATGATTTGCGGTACGGTGGGTGATTATCATGAACATTTTAGCGTGGTGAAAAATGTCTTTGGTTATCGCGATGGCGTTCACACCGCAGGTGCCATGAACGCGCTGCTGCTGCCGAGTGGTAACACCTTTATTGCCGATACATATGTTAATGATGAACCGGATGCAGAAGAGCTGGCGGAGATCACCTTGATGGCGGCAGAAACTGTCCGTCGTTTTGGTATTGAGCCGCGCGTTGCTTTGTTGTCGCACTCCAACTTTGGTTCTTCTGACTGCCCGTCGTCGAGCAAAATGCGTCAGGCGCTGGAACTGGTCAGGGAACGTGCACCAGAACTGATGATTGATGGTGAAATGCACGGCGATGCAGCGCTGGTGGAAGCGATTCGCAACGACCGTATGCCGGACAGCTCTTTGAAAGGTTCCGCCAATATTCTGGTGATGCCGAACATGGAAGCTGCCCGCATTAGTTACAACTTACTGCGTGTTTCCAGCTCGGAAGGTGTGACTGTCGGCCCGGTGCTGATGGGTGTGGCGAAACCGGTTCACGTGTTAACGCCGATCGCATCGGTGCGTCGTATCGTCAACATGGTGGCGCTGGCCGTGGTAGAAGCGCAAACCCAACCGCTGTAATTTTTTTTAACTCTCACGCTTACCCTGAATATTCAGGGTAAGCAGTTTAGCTGCAATATATTAGTAAAGCTTATTACTGAGTTTGCGAATAATAAAAAAAAGCAGTCGGTAATGACTCCAACTTATTGATAGTGTTTTATGTTCAGATAATGCCCGATGACTTTGTCATGCAGCTCCACCGA